>JAJRVB010000233.1 GCA_024277515.1 Nitrospirota bacterium
CTCAGGGGGACTGGATACAAACTGTGACGGCACCGGTGACAGCATTCTTGAATGGTCTGCTGACCTGGAGGTCACATCCGGCTCAGTATTCGGGAGTGCAAAATTTGAAGTGGCAAAACCTGACACCAACTGACAAGAGCCGAACTTGCAGGTTAATATAATCGTCCCGGGCATTTTCATCAAATGTCCGGGTCTTTTATTCCGGGCAAACTCAGTATCAGCCCTGTCTCAGATATAGTGAAATGATGAGAGGAGGAAATCATATTTTTTTGCTCCATTTGTTTCTCAGGTTATGATAATATTAATACAAAGTTTCATTTGTTTTTAAAGGAAATGGCGGAGAAAAAATGAGTGGCAAGCTGAAATTTCTTACATCCGGGGAATCGCATGGTCAGGCATTAACATGCATTATTGACGGTATCCCCTCAAACCTGCCTCTGTCCGCAGGAGATATAGATAAAGATCTTGCGAGGAGGCAGAAAGGCTACGGCAGGGGAGGCCGCATGAGGATAGAGACAGACCGGGCGCAGATACTGTCCGGTGTGCGCCATGGGAAGACGCTCGGCTCGCCCATATCACTACTGATACAAAATAAGGACTGGGAAAACTGGCAGGGAGTGATGAGTCCGGAGTTAAGAGTTAAGAGATTAGAATCAAAAAACTCCAAACTCCAGACTAATGACTCTAAACTCCAAGCTGTTACCCGTCCGAGGCCCGGACATGCTGATCTGACCGGCGCATTAAAATATGATCACAGGGACCTCAGAAATGTCCTTGAACGCTCCAGCGCCCGGGAGACGGCTGCCAGGGTCGCGCTCGGCGCGATTGCGAGAAAGTTGTTGTCCGAATTTGGAATATGTGTTATAAGCTATGTAACGGGGATCGGGGGAGCGGGGCTTAAGAGTACAGAACACAGAACACAGAACACAGACATAAAAACACTTTTAGAAATGTTTAAAAAAGCCGAGGCGTCCGAGGTGAGATGTCCCGATAAAAAAGCGGAAGAAAAGATCATTCGCAAAATCAGGGCAGCCATGAAAAAGGGGGACACACTTGGCGGCACGTTTGAGGTGGTGATTACAGGGGTGCCTGCCGGTCTCGGCAGCTACAGCCAGTGGGACAGAAAACTTGAAGCCGGACTCTCTTATGCCGTCATGGGGATACAGGCCATCAAGGGAGTGGAAATAGGTCTGGGTTTTGGGGCCGCAGAAAGGCCAGGGTCGGAAGTTATGGATGAGATATTTTACAGAACACAGAATACAGAACACAGAGCACAGACAAAGCCCCCCCCCTTTAGTAAAGGGGGGATGGTGGGATTTGAAACATCAGGGGGGTTTTACAGGAAAACCAACAACGCCGGCGGCATAGAGGGCGGCATGAGCAACGGTATGCCGATCGTTGTGAGGGCCGCAATGAAACCGATCCCCACGTTAAGAACTCCGCTTGCATCAGTAGACATCAATACCAAGAAGAAGTTTAAGGCTGCATATGAAAGGTCGGATGTCTGCGCAGTGCCTGCAGCTTCTGTTATCGGTGAGGCTGCCTGTGCAATGGTGATAGCAGAATGCTTTCTCGAAAAATTCGGCGGCGACAGCATGGAAGAAATCAGGAGAAATTACAAGGGATACCTTATACAGATAACTGAATTTTAAAAAACAGGATTCGAGGATTCAAGGGTTCGAGTGAAAAAATATTATTCTGTAACTCCTTGACCCCTCGGCCCCTTGAACCCTCTGTTTTTAACTATGAAAATCGTATTGACAGGCTTTATGGGCACCGGCAAGACCTCTGTCGGGCGTGAACTCAGCAGAAAGCTCGGCTGCACATTTATTGATACTGACCTGCTGATCGAGGAGCGCGCGGGCAAGCCGATCCCCCTTATTTTTAAACAGGAGGGGGAAGATTATTTTCGGAATCTTGAGCAGGAAACGGTTGAAGAAGTATCAAAATTACGCCGTGTGGTAATCGCGACCGGAGGCGGTGTTATCAAAAACAGAAAAAATGTTGAGAACCTCGGAAGGAGAGGCGTGATTGTCTGGCTGCGGGCAGAGCCTTAAATTATACTGAAAAGGGTAATGACCGAGGGGGGGAAGCGGCCGCTGCTTGATGTTGAAGAGCCGGTTAACGAAATCAACAAACTCCTGAACGAACGACTGCCGCTTTATAAGAGGGCCGATACTTCGGTTGATACAAATTATATAACGCCGGAGGAAACGGCCCAGGAGATAATCGAACGGCTCGCGCTTGACTTGCGCCGGGTAAGGGTCGAGCTGGGAGAGAGAAGCTACTGTATTCTCATAGGGAGCAAAGTACTGCGGAGACTCGGCCTGAGGATAAAGACATTCAGGCCGTCCAGGGTGGCGGGCGTCAGCAATAACACCGTCTTTCCCCTGTATCGTGACACCATACTGAGGTCTTTAAGGGAATATAATATCGTGCCGCACATTATTCTCCTGCCGGACGGTGAAGAGTATAAAGATCATCTGTGGACATACTACATACAGGGCGAACTGCTCAAGGCAAGATTTGACCGTAGTTCGCTTCTCATCGCGCTGGGTGGAGGGGTGATAGGCGATATAACCGGTTTTGCAGCCTCCACATATATGAGAGGCATACGCTATGTTCAGGTGCCCACGACCCTTCTTTCACAGGTTGACAGCTCTGTGGGCGGAAAGACGGGCGTGAACCATCCCCTGGGGAAAAACATGATAGGCACCTTCTATCAGCCGTCTCTTGTCGCCATAGATGTTGATACATTGAGGAGCCTGCCAAAGAGAGAATTTTATGCGGGCATGGCAGAGGTGATAAAATACGGGGTCATCGCGGACAGCGGGTTCTTTGACTGCCTCCAAAAAAATATAAAGGATATCCTCTCTCTCGGGGATGGACTTATCAGGGTGATAAAGCGCTCATGTGAAGTAAAGGCCGAGGTTGTATCAAAGGATGAGAAAGAGTCCGGGCTAAGGGCGATACTGAATTTCGGCCACACCATCGGACATGCCGTGGAGACGGTGACCGGCTATACTGAACTTCTCCATGGAGAGGCCGTTGCCATGGGCATGTGCGCCGCAGCCGACCTTGCAGTCAGAATGGGAATATTACACCGGGACGAATCCGGGCGTATACGGGAGCTTATTGAGATGTATCATCTGCCTTCCCGTATTCCTGCTGAACTCCAGGTCCAGGACATGATCAATGCCATGGAGATTGATAAGAAGACCGAGGCAGGCAAGATTAAATTTATACTCCCGGAAGCAATCGGGAAAGTCCGAATTGTAGAGGATGTGGACAGGGAACTGATAAAGGAAGTACTCGCGGAAAACAGAAAATAGCTACATCTCGTTTCTTCCTTCAATCGATTTTGCAAGCGTTACCTCATCGGCAAACTCTATATCTCCTCCAATAGGGAGCCCATAAGCAATACGTGATACTCTTACTCCCAGCGGTTTGAGTATCTGTGAGATATATTGAGCGGTGGTTTCCCCTTTTGTATTGGGATTGGTCGCGATAATGACCTCTGACATGCTGCCCTGTTTTACTCTTTCCACCAGTTCATTTATCTTCAGCCGGTCAGGAGTTATGCCGTCTATGGGGGAAAGGGCCCCGAGAAGCACATGGTAAAGGCCCTTATAAATTTTCGTGTTTTCGATGACGATCAGATTGCTCGGTTCCTCGACTACACAAACCCTGTCGCGGCTTCTCCCGGGATCCCTGCAGATGGAACAGACTTCATCTTCCGTGATATTGAAACATTGCCTGCAGAACCGGGCCTTTTCCTTTAATTTCACTATGGCTTCCGCTATCGGGAGGGCCTCACTGTCCGGCATGCCCATAATAAAGAATGCGAGACGCTGGGCGGACTTCCTGCCGATGCCCGGGAGTTTGGTCAATTCATGAATGAGGTCTTCAACAACATTGCCGCTCATCAGCCGAGCATGTTGCCAAGGCCCGGTATATTCATACCGCCCGTGAGCTTGCCCATATCATCGCTTACCATCTGCTGCGCCCTGCGGAGGGCCTCATTGACTGCCGCCGCCACCAGGTCCTGAAGCATCTCGATGTCATCAGGATTTACCACATCTTTCTCAATTTTTATTGAGACCACTTCCATCGCCCCATTAGCAACGGCTATGACCATTCCGCCGCCTGCTGACGCCTCAACCGTTTTCTTCCGGGACTCCTCCTGGATTTTCCCCATTTCCTGCTGCATCTTCTGTGCCTGTTTCATCAGGTCTCCAAGCATTTTCTTTGACATTATAGCCTCCTGTTTCGATATCGGTTAAACCGAAAAAAATGCAGATATTGTTCAA
>JAJRVB010000021.1 GCA_024277515.1 Nitrospirota bacterium
GACCCGATTCGGGAGGGGTTAGGGAAGATTTTTAAAAGAAATTATTCATAAAATCCCCCTTAGTCCCCTCGGAATCGAGTCGAACCGACCTTTTCCAAAGGGGGAGATTAATCTGTCATTATAAACATCCCGGACTTACCCCCGCTTCCATTTCATCCCGTTAGGCGTTAAAATAGTTATGAGGTAACAGATCATGGAGCAATTTAAATCAGGGCTTGATGAAGGGACTGAAGTCCATAGCCGGAGGAAAGATAATTTACCTCCTTTATATAAGGTGTTTCTGCTGAATGATGACTACACAACTATGGACTTTGTCGTGCAGGTCCTTGAAAAGATCTTCCATAAAAACCCTGTAGAGGCCGCGCAGATTATGCTGCATGTCCACCGTCACGGGAGGGGGCTCGCAGGGGTTTATTCCCATGAGATTGCCGAGACAAAAATAGAATCGGTACACAAGCTTTCACAGAAAAGCGAATTTCCGCTTAAGTGTACAATGGAGAAAGAGTGATAAATAAAGAATTTGAAATTACGATAGAGGCCACTATCAGGGATGCTGAAACACGGCGGCATGAATACCTTACTGTCGAGCATATCCTGTTTGCGGTGCTTCATGACGAGTGGGGTATAGACATCGTTGCCCACTGCGGAGGAAATACCGAAAGGCTTAAGTCATTGTTGCAGGATTATTTTGAGAACAAAATCCCGAGGCTTCCAGAACATTCCGAAAGCTACCCGGAACCCACTATCGCTTTCAGGCGGGTCTTTCAGACAGCGGTAGCCCATGTCAGGTCAGCCGAGAAACCTGAGGCCGACGCGGGGGACATACTGTCATCAATATTCCGGGAAAAAGCCTCCCCTGCCATACACTTCCTCGCGATGGAAGGGATTTCGCGTATTGATGTATTGAATTATATATCCCATGGCATTTCAAAGGAAGCGTCCCTCAGCAGCGCTGCTCAGCCTGAAATAAAAAATGCCCCTGGAAAAGAGCGGCAAGACCATAAAGACCCATTGTCACAGTTTACCGTCGATCTGATACGGAAGGCGGCTGACGGAGGTATCGATCCGCTTGTGGGCCGGGACAGAGAGCTTAAACGGACGATTCAGGTATTATGCAGACGCAGAAAGAATAATGTTGTATTTGTGGGTGAGCCCGGAGTGGGAAAAACCGCCATTGTCGAAGGGCTTGCTCTGAAAATTCAGAGAAGAGAGGTCCCTGATCTCTTAAAAAACGCCCGCATCTTTCTGCTTGATATGGGCGGACTGCTCGCAGGAACCAAATACAGGGGCGATTTTGAGGAGCGGCTGAAATCCACCATCAGGACACTCGAAACCATTCCTGATGCCATACTCTTTATAGATGAAATACATACTGTTGTGGGGGCAGGCGCGACAAGCGGGGGTTCCATGGACGCTTCCAACATTCTCAAGCCCATATTAAATACCGGCAAGTTACGCTGCATCGGCGCCAGCACATATGAGGAGCACAAAAACTATTTTGAAAAAGACAGGGCCCTCTCACGCCGCTTTCAAAAGATACAGGTTGATGAACCGGATGCAAAAGAGACTTTCAAAATACTCAAAGGCCTGAAGAGCTACTACGAGGAGCACCACGGGGTAAAATACACTGACACCGCCCTCAGGGCGGCTTCTGATCTTTCCGCAAAATATATAAATGATAAATTCCTGCCGGACAAGGCGATTGACGTTATTGATGAGGCGGGCGCTCTGCTGAAACTTTCGCCCCGGTTCGAGCGTAAAAAAACGGTGGGACAGCAGGAAATTGAATCCGTAATTTCGAGGATGGCAAAGATACCAAAACGCAATATCTCAACATCGGATATGGATAAACTGAAAAGACTTGAAGACGCGTTAAGAGAGGCGGTGTTCGGACAGGATGAAGCGATTCATTCGCTCGCATCGTCCATAAAGAGGGCGCGCGCCGGCCTTGGATCGCCTGACAAACCCATTGGTTCATTCCTTTTCACCGGACCGACCGGCGTAGGAAAGACAGAGGTCTCCAGGACAATAGCCTCCGTGCTCGGCATCCGGTTTACCCGCTTTGATATGAGTGAATACATGGAAAAGCATACGGTCGCCAGACTTATCGGGGCCCCTCCCGGTTATGTGGGGTTTGATCAGGGGGGACTGCTGACCGATGACGTAAGAAAACATCCGTACAGCGTTCTGCTTATGGATGAAATCGAGAAGGCGCATCCTGACATCTTCAGCATCCTGCTTCAGGTCATGGATTACGCTACCCTCACCGACAATAACGGTAAAAAGGCGGACTTCAGGAATGTAATACTCATCATGACCTCGAATGCGGGCACGAGTGAGATGGGCCGGGAAAGTATCGGCTTTGGAGACAGGAGCGGAGACACCCGTTCAAAAGGCAAAGACGCGGTAAACAGGCTGTTCAGCGCTGAATTCAGAAACCGCCTCGACTCTGTCATCACCTTTAACGCGTTAACGCCCTCAGTCATGAAACAGGTGGTTGATAAGTTCATTCATGAATTACAGCAGCAGCTCGCCCATAAGAAAGTAATTATGCACCTCTCGGACAGCGCGAAAGACTGGCTTTCGGAGCACGGCTACGATTCACAGTTCGGGGCCAGGCCGTTAGGCAGACTTATCCAGACAGAAATCAGGGATGTCTTATCAGACGAGGTCCTCTTCGGCAGGCTCCACAGAGGAGGAAAGGTTTTTATAGATACAGACAATGACAGGCTGACATTCAAGTATGAAGATAAAGATACAGCCTGACAATCAATGCCCGTCTTCAGACTTCCAGCAGACAACAGTTTCCCTCCGCCTGACCTCGCCAATGAGAATGGCCTGCTCGCAATAGGCGGCGACCTCAGCGAAGCGCGTCTGCTGCTTGCATACTCCATGGGGATCTTTCCATGGTATTCCGCCTGCGACCCCATCCTCTGGTGGTCTCCTGACCCGCGTCTCGTCCTCTATCCGGAAGAGCTTCACATATCAAAAAGTCTTGGAAAGACCATCAGGAAAAAGATATTCAGCATTACATTTGATACGGCATTTGAAGATGTCATCCGGAGCTGTGCAACAGTGCACCGGAAGGATGACGGAGATACCTGGATCACGGATGAAATGATCAGCGCGTACATGAAGCTTCACGAGTCAGGTTTTGCCCACTCCGCAGAGGCCTGGCATAAAGGTAAGCTGGCGGGTGGACTTTACGGGGTATCACTCGGCTCCGCCTTTTTCGGGGAGTCGATGTTCACAAGGAAATCGGACGCATCCAAGGTTGCTTTTGCCGCACTCGTCAAAAAGCTGCTTGCATGGAACTACTCAATTATAGACTGCCAGATAACCACCCCCCACCTCATCAGCCTCGGGGCAAGGGAAATACCACGCCATAAATTTCTGAAAATACTGGAAACCGCCCTGCAGCATCCCGGGGATAAGGGGAAGTGGACACAGGATGGGGTCACGTCTACACCTTAAACAAAGCTATCCCCTCTTGAATTCGGCTGATTCTTTTTTTCAGTTTTTTATCCTTTTCCAATCTATGACAAAACCGATAATTCGCCTGTGACACTGCAGCCTCACTTATGCCAAAGTAATTGCCAATCTCCTTCAGGGTTTTCCCGCTATAGTTACGACATAGATATAATACATAATTTCTTAAAAGTGTAGGATCATTCTTAATCACAGATTTAATCGCATTGTATATTTCATTTATATCCGGTGTTGATGCCAATTTGCCCAATGCGGGAAGATCACGGTTTTTTTCTCTACTTTTTAAATAACTCTCCTGTATGTTTTCAATGAATCTGTCACTCCCTAAAATAGTTGAAGCAACAGTATCTTCTAATGGAGAGTCGTATCTGCCACTCATTCTCGCTATTACAAAATCCTGATATCTTTTCTGGGGATTCATACCATTACCTTTAAAATAATCCAGAATAAAATCAACCCTCAACCATTCCGGTTTCTTTTTCTCCTTAATATAGTACGAATAACTGGACCACTTGTATTTTTCCGGAATCTCAATAATTCCTGCTCTGACCGGATTGAGATGAATATACCGGGAGAGTTCTCCGGCATATGCATCAGCATCAACCAGAATTGCGTTGTATCTTCCCTGAAACAAATGACCCGAGCGACGATGCCTTATATTATAGTAGGTTGTATAAGCACCATTTATGTGACGCATAACCTGAGAAAGGTTGCCTCTGGGCGTTTCGGTGAGGAGGTGATAGTGAGTGTTCATCAAACAATATACATGAATTACTGCTTTGTACCGCAGGCACGCTGATTGCAGATAGGAAAGAAATTGCTCTCTGTCTTTTTTGTCTTTGAAAATGTTTTTCCGCTCATTACCTCTTGAACAGGAGTTTCAGAGATAAACTCTTAACTTACCTCTAAGTCTTTAAATTCAATACATTTTCCTGCATTTAAAGTGTAAGACCCTCAAGTAGCTGCTAAATTACCGTGAGATCCCATACAATTAAGCTTTCGCGAAGTTTTGAGCTTGACATGTAAGACCCTACCATGTATACTGAAGTATGGCCCACTTCCATATTAAAAAGAAAAAAGGAAGACCCTA
>JAJRVB010000234.1 GCA_024277515.1 Nitrospirota bacterium
CTCGCCCCTGAAAGCGCAACAATAAAAGATTTCATGGTTACATTTTACATGAAAGCATAATCAAATTTCTTTTCACCTCTGAAAGCGGCAGCGGCATTGTGATGGTCTTTTGAACCGAATATCTGAAGGCGTCTGACCGCGCCATGTCTTTCAATTCTGACGCGAGCTTTGGTCCTTTGCTTAATATCAGGCTGCCATTCTCTTTTGCACAGGGGCAGGCAATTTCGAGAAATGCCTTTATGCTGAATGTCGCTCTCGAGACGATGACATCAAAATAATTATGATATTGCCCATGGAGGTCTTCCGCCCTCTGTTCCAGCACAGCAACGGAAGTCAGCCCCAGCTTTCTGCATATGTGCCTGAGGAACGCGCTCTTTTTCCGTGAAGACTCGATCAGGCTGAGGCGCAGCTCCGGTCTGATGATCCTGATCGGCAGACCGGGGAAGCCCGCCCCTGCGCCTATATCCGCGAGGTCGAGCGCCCCTTCAGGGATAAACTTTACATAGAGGAGAGAATCCAGGAAATGCTTGATGATGATATCCGCATCACTTTTTATTGCTGTAAGATTGTATGCCCTGTTCCATTTCCTGAGTTCCGCAAGATATGTCATAAAGGAACTGATCTGGTGTTCAGTGCAGGAAAGATTTAATTCCGCCAACCCGTCCCTTAACAGATCCCTGTTCTTCATGGGGAAAACCGGTCACCTGACCGTGCCGACATGCACCGCTGCGATGCCGAAACTCAGTTTATGATATGACACGTTCCGCAGTCCTGCCTCTTCCATGGCGCGTTTAAATTCATCAGGCGGCGGAAAATCGAGCATTGAATCAGGGAGATATTTGTACGCCCCTTTTTTACCGGAAATGAGTTACCCGATAAAGGGCAGTACCCTGGTAATATAGAAGACATAAAGGGGTCTGAAAAAGCGCCCCTGGATACTGGTAAATTCCAGGATGACCACCCTGCCGCCGCTTTTGACCACACGTCCCATTTCCCTGATCCCAAGCATATAGTCCTGAACATTACGGATCCCGAAGGCAATGGTCGAGCCGTCAAAGGTGTTATCCTCAAATGGCAGTTGCGTGGCATCACCAAAACGGACATCTATCCTGTCGGAAAGTCCGGCCTGACTGACTTTTTCCCGCCCGAGGGCAAGCATGCCTTCGCTGAAATCAACTGCAGCTATCTTTGTGACTTCCGGATGCTGCCTGATAATTTCTAGGGCAACATCACATGTGCCTGCTGCTATGTCGATAAAGCGCGCGTTTTGCACCCTTGGGAGCTGGTTGACCGCAAATTTCCTCCAGCGGCCGTCAATGCCGAGGCTCAGCACCCTGTTTAGAAGGTCATAGCGCGGGGCTATGGTCGAGAACATGCCCTGGATTTTTTCCGGGTCTTTTGCTGATTTGTCCATGTGATAGAAATTATAAACTAAAAATAGCAGGGAATGCATTATCACAGGCAAGAAAAATTTGCGGTATCATATGCTATCTGTTATAATATTTTCAGGCTCAGAAAACAGTAATCACTGTGAATTAACCTGTTTGGTAATTTTACGCAGTTAGTTCCATTTCTATCGACCATTTTATCTGCTGACAATTATTGAACAGATAGATATATTTATTTATTCTCTATTCATATTTTTCCCGCGGGGTCATGCGTTACGAATAATGCATTGCTGTTCATTTAAATATAGACCGATGGTCAAACAAAGAGGAGGGGAACGAATGAGTATCTCTACGTTTAAGCGTGATAGAGCACCTTTTATATCCAAAAGGTTTTTTGCGATCCTGTTTATGATATTGGCGGTCATCGCCGGCCATGTTGTTAATGCGGATGCCCAGGCAGGCAGGTTTGCAGTCATAGGCGATTACGGGAATGCGGCATCGGGAGTCGCTGATGTAGCCGGGTTGATAAACACCTGGAATGTTGACTTTATAATCACCGTGGGCGACAACAGCTATGGTGAAAGGCCCTATGATGAGACGGTCGGGCAGTTTTACTGTGATTATCTTCGCGATGCGGGCAGTGGCGCGTTCTGTTCCGGCGGTTCAGGCATTACGAATGATTTCTATCCTTCAATGGGTAATCATGACCGCTTTGATCCGGGAGGACCTGATGCATACCTGAACTACTTCACCCTGCCGGGTACCGGTGATCTGAGCACATGGACATCGGGGAGTGAGCGTTATTATGATTTTGTGAGGGGGGCAGTCCACTTTTTTGTGCTCGACAGCCAGGGGATAGTGGACAGCGCCTCAGAAGAGGCAGCACAGAAAGACTGGCTGAAGACCGCCCTTGCAGGGTCAACGAGTCCATGGCAGATCGTCTTTTTCCATCATTCACCTTATTCATCCGGCGCCCACGGATCTGTTCCGGAGATGCAGTGGCCTTTTGCGGCATGGGGTGCGGACGCGGTGATATCCGGACATGACCATACCTATGAGAGGCTCTTTGCCAACGGTATCGCCTATTTCGTGAACGGACTTGGCGGCACCAGCGCTTACAGCTTTGATAATCCTGTCCCTGTCAGTCAGGCCAGTTACAACACCGCGTTTGGCGCGATGCTCGTAGATGCTGACGCAGATGCCATGAATCTTCAGTTTGTGAACACCGCAGGAATAGTGATCGATGCCTATACGGTAACCGAGCCCTCTTCTCCCGGAATTATTGATGTCTGGATCGAGGACTCACTTGGCGATGTTGAGCAGCGACTGAGCGACGGAGCCATGTATATCACCAGCAGTGACATTGAACTGGGTGATGATATTGAACACTGGGGAGAACAGGCGGAAGGCCTGAGGTTCAGGAATGTTCATATTCCGCAGGGTGCGGAGATTACCAGCGCGTATCTTGAATTTATTGTTGATGAGGTTGGAGATGCTTCGACTGTCGTTGAAATACGGGCGCAGGACACTGGAGATGCCCCGGAATTCAGTGATGTGGACTTTGACCTCACAAGCCGTGCTGCAACGTCAAGTGCTGTTTCATGGGATATCCCGGCCTGGAATACGGTTGGAGAACTTCATCAGTCACCAGACCTGTCGGCGGTGATAAAGGAAGTCGTAGACAGGAGTGACTGGCAGGCCGGCAATAATATGGCCTTTATTATTAATGGAACAGGCAGACGCACAGCAGAATCATGGGATGGAGACCCTGCTTCTGCAGCGCTTTTGCATATAGAGTACTCGATAGCGCTACCGAACATTCCCCCTTCAGCGGGCTTTATGGTCAGCACATCAGGTCTGACAGCAGATTTTACCGATACTTCAACGGACAGTGACGGGACTATCACCGGCTGGCTCTGGGATTTTGGAGACGGGGGCACATCTTCGGAGCAGCATCCTTCTCATTCGTATGCATCAGGCGGTACATACACGGTAAACCTGACGGTTACGGATGATGATGGAGACCCCGATTCAGCAAGCCGGAGTGTCACTGTTACCGCTTCCCTTCAGGCGCCGTCAAAATTAAGGGCACATGCTGTTTCCACAAGTCGGATTAAACTCCGGTGGATAGACAACTCAACAAACGAACTCGGATTTCTGATAGAGCGGTCCCTGGATGGTGCGGTCTGGACTCTGATTGCGAAAGTCGGTCAGGACAGGCAGAGATACATGGACAGAAAACTCATGTCAGAC
The DNA here is from genome assembly GCA_024277515.1 of Nitrospirota bacterium. Taxonomy (GTDB): domain Bacteria; phylum Nitrospirota; class Thermodesulfovibrionia; order UBA6902; family UBA6902; genus JAJRVB01. Next base: position 3,642 of record JAJRVB010000234.1, read on the forward strand.
ACCACCTACTATTACAGAGTCAGCGCTTTCAACAACGCGGGTGTCTCGGAACCTTCGAATGTTGCATACGCAAAGACACATGCGGCCATGTCAATGCATGTGAGCAGTATGGAGGCATCAGCAAAAAAGAAGAGGTGGTACTGGAAGATGCGCGTAAAGGTTACCCTTGAAGATAATAATGGAAACCCTGTGCGCGGTGCCTGGATCATGGGGGACTGGAGCAGGGGAGTTTGGGGCAGGCCGTTCTGTATTACCAATGCAAAGGGCAGTTGCAGTGTTAAAGCCATCAGCAGTTTAAGAAATGACACTGCTGTTTTTAAGGTCAGGAATGCCTTTCACCGTACCCATTCGTACGATCCTGAAA
>JAJRVB010000235.1 GCA_024277515.1 Nitrospirota bacterium
GCATTGAGAAAGGTCGCAGCCGGATGATAATGTGCTGATCGCGGACAAAATCCAAATAATACCGATGCACTCTGATTTTCCAAAATCTCCATGCAGCGCCCTTCAGGTTGAGTTAAAATACATCCGGATATAAACTAAACGGATGGCCGCGGAAAAAAACGTAATGAACAACAAGGCAAAAGAAAGCCCCCTGCAGCAGAGTGATGCCGTGTTCAGAATTGCGGCGTTTCAGTATCAGGAGACACTGAACAATATCATGGAAAAGGATGTGTATATGTGCAGGCCGGAAGATACGGTCCAGGATGTTGCCGGGGAGATGGCAAAGAAGAGAATCTCTTCCGTTGTGGTTACGGATTCGCAGGGCAGGCCGCTCGGCATAGTGACCGAGCGTGATATGGTCAGGAAAGTCGTGGCCGGATGCAGCGAGCCTGTATTTGACAAGAAAATCTCCGGGATAATGACCCCTGATCCGGTCTGTCTTGCCCCGGACGGGACACTGTTTGACGCCCTCTCGGTCCTCTCCCGGTCCATGATCAAGCACCTTCCGGTTGTGCATCACGGCAGGGTTGCAGGCATTGTGACATTAAGACAGATCATGAAGATCCGCTATGCTGAGCCTTTTGTGATCATCGGCCGGCTTGAAAAGTCGGAGACTGTTGAAGATTTCAGGAATATAAAGGAACAGCTGGTATATCTTGTGAGAGAAAAGCTTGCAGCGAACACAGACCCTGTGGACATTGTCACGATGCTGTCGCTGATCAATTCAGGGATACACAAGCGGCTGCTCAAAAAGGCGATTAAACAGCAGGGGTCGCCCCCGCCGGTTGATTTCTGTTTTTTTGTGACCGGGAGTCATGGACGAAGGGAGAACCTTCTGTTTCCTGATCAGGATTTCTGCCTGATTACCGAAGATTATCCGGACAGTCAGCGCGATGAGATTGATTCATACTTTTATACGGTATCAAAGCAGTTATCGGATGACCTGAACGGGGTCGGTTTTCCGTACTGCACCGGTGAGATAATGGCGCAAAACCCCAAATGGAGAAAAACGATTTCAGAGTGGATGGTGTTTGTGTCGGATATATTCAGGACCGAAGGGCCGTATACTGTGCGGTACCTGACCCTGATCTTTGATTCGGCCCGTATGTACGGGTCACAGACACTGTTTGATGAGTACATGAATCATGCCTTCAGAGAGATATCTCACAACTACAATATCCTGCGGCAGATGCACGAAGAAGAAGAGGGCAGGCACAAGGTGCCTCTGGGTCTCTTTAACACCTTTATCACGGAAAAAGACAAAGACCACAGGGGAGAGATAGATATGAAGAAGAGCGGACTGATCTTTATCATTGAGGCTGCGCGTATCCTTGCGCTCAAGCACCATATCCGGAAGACTTCTACCCTCGGCAGGATCCAGTCACTGGTCGATAAGGGCGTGATTCACAGGGACGATTCAGAGTATTTCGAAAGTGCCTACCGGGTAATCCTCTATCATACGCTTCATGCACAGGCCGAAAATTATCTGGAAAAGTCATCCAATGACTACTATCTTGCCCCTGGCAAACTTTCTCACAGAAACCGGGAAATCCTGAAAGAGGCGTTCAAGGCGATAACGACCCTGAAGGAGATTGTTGGGAGTGACTTCGGGGAGTTGATACTGTGAAAGAGAAAGAATGGAAATGCGCTGATCACCAAAAGCGTTTACACATTATGTAAAGACATTACTTGCCAATGTCAAATGACAAAGCTCAAATGACAAATGAATATCAAAATCCCAATTCCAAAAATTATTTGGCATTTGGATTTTGACATTTATTTTTTATACATCCTTTGTTCTGCATCCAGTTCCGGGACCCTGAGCAGGCGTTCTGATTCAGGTTTTTTTAACTCTTTTTCGATATAGTCGGCCCTGTCCACAAGCGTTGTCGGTTTTTTTGATACGTTATGGAGAAACCTCCATATCAGCCCCGGGCCTTCCAGTATGTCCGGATTTAACTCAGCCGCCTTTCTGTAATCCCTGACCGCTTCTTCATACCTCCCTGTCCTGTCATTCAGGATGCCCCGGTTGGCAAAGGCAACGGCAAAATTGCCGTCAAGTCGTATTGCCTTGTCAAAATCAGCCCTTGCATCATCGAACCTTCCCATCTGCATAAGGGTTATTGCCCTGGCGAGAAAGGCCTCCTTGTATTCTGGGTGTTTCAAAATTACTTCATCAAACACGGCAAGGGCCTCATCGTACTTGCCGTCTTCAAGGTAACTGTTGGCAAGGCGGTACCGGCCTTCTCCGGGGACATTTTCCTTGATCGTGTATTGATAATAGTAAAACGCGAACACGACCAGGCTGATAAAAACAATTAATGGTGTGAGCAGGTTACGGTTCATCCTGAAAGATAAAATTTTCCTATCAGTATTCTGTTAAACAGCAATGAAAATGTGAGTACGATAAATACCGTCATGGGGATACTCCGCTTTTCAAGGTTCTTCAGTTCCTCTTCACTGAGCGGCCGCTTCAGCTTGCGTTCCGCTTTATTGACCCTCTGGACAAGGATAAATTTTTTGGCAGGCTTGAAAAGGACAATGGCGAGGAATATTGATGAAAGCCAGTACCAGACAAAAACCCCTGTGCTCAATTCGCCTCCTGCTTCAGCAATCGTGATTTATTATATCCCATGTTTACAAATGCCTTCTGCTGACATTACTTATCGAGTATTAATGTATATTATTTGTGAGGAAAATAAAAGGGGGGGGGAGAGATAAAAGACTCCCCCCCTCTTCATGATATTTGCTGAATTACTTAAGGCTTGTCCGTATCAAGACGTGCCTTTGCAACATCACCGATGTCTTCTACGAGCACCTCAATTTCCGTTTCAGGAATTGTAGAC
>JAJRVB010000236.1 GCA_024277515.1 Nitrospirota bacterium
AGACCTGGTGTCTGTGTCCCCTTAAATATTTTATAATTCTCCATGTGGACGTGTCCCAGAGGATGACGCTCTGATCAGCGCTGGCGGTTCCCAAAAGTGACCCGTCAGGGCTGAAAGCTACTGCTGTAACTGTATGTCTGTGCTCCTTCAGCTGCTTTATCTTTTCTCCGGTCTGAACATCCCAGATTATTATCGTTCTGTCCCTGCTGCCTGAGGCCAGCATGCTGCTGTCCGGACTGAATGCAACGGCCCAAACAACATGTCTGTGGCCCTTCAGCGTCATGATGCTCTCTCCTGTTGCCGTATCCCATAGTGTGATGGTTTTATCCGCGCTGCCGCTTGCCACGGTTTTTCCGTCAGGGCTGATCGCTACGGAAAAGATACCCTTCCTGTGCCCCTTGAGTTTCCTTAATATAAGGTCCTTCCCTGGTGGATTCGAAATGTTGATGTCAGGATTACGCTTATGCCGTGCAGCCTGGGAATAACAGGGCATCATCAATGCAAAAACAAGTATGAGTAATAAAGAGGTTTTCATGTTGTCCTCCAATCGATCAAAAAAACTTGCCATTTTATTATTTCTTTTCCTTTAATTTCATCAGCTCATCTTCGAGTTCGTCAAACATGTCCGCGGCCCGGCTCTTGACACCGTCTATCATCTCTTTTTCTTTATTATATGTGACGGCTTTCATATAATCTTCCCTGGCCTCATTCAGGGCCTCTTTATCGCCTTTTTTTGCCTTCTCTATGCCCTGCCTGGTGCTGTCCAGGGACTCCTTGACCCTGTTGTCGAGCTTTCTTGCGGCCTCCGCCCTCGGCATTATTGCGACTGCATATACAATACCGTCCATCTCCCCGTGACGAACTATACTGGAACCCTGGAGAAATTCGTCAACGGTCACCTCAACGATCATGATGAACTGGTTTTTGCATTCAAGTATGTCCTTGAAGAGCCTGGCCGATCCTCCTTCGCACATGATGTCGAGTGTCTCTTCCCTGAGCCTTACCTTTATCTGCTTTGCTATTTCAAGCCGGGCCAGCACTTCAGCCACCCGCCTGTCATTCAGGAAATTGCCGGTGCCGCCCGTCTCGCCCACGCCGACAAGATATTTGTCTTTAGGATATTCAGCATAAATTTTATCATAAGAAGGACCTGCTGAGACGTAAGAGGCCATGACGAGGGGGATAAGAAATAAAAGGCACGGAAACAGTCTGTTACGCATTACGTATCTCCTCTGTCTATAAAAAGGTTTCTTTTAAAAAGGCTGCACGAGTCACCACACAATCTTCCTGACCATGAATATGCCTGGATTCCGTATCGTGAATCCTGCACCCTCTCTGTCCACGCAGCAGGGAAATCCTGCGGGCTGCAGGGACCTTCCCCGCAGCCCGCAACGATAGTATCAGTTGCTTCTTCTCTTGTTTTCCTCTTTTTCGAGTTCCTCGTGCATGCGGTCGGCATTTCCCTTGATATAATCCTTGACCTTCCTGTCAAGGTCCTTTACCTTGTCGAAATTATCCTTGAAAGAATTAAGGTCAAGTCTGGCAAGGGCAAAAAGCTCACCTGACGCAGGGTGCTGCCAGTGGTCTACGATCTCCACACCCGATAATGTCATTGACGTGACCGTCTTGATGGCCTGCTTCACATGCTGTTCCTCGGAAGTTACATCCGGGTCACCAGCCATTGTGGATGCAGCATAATCTTTCATTAAAGAAGCGGTGTAGAATTGAAAAACTTTTGCAACTTCATTTCTTGCGCGGTTGTCAGCGGCCGAGCGAAGCAGTGAAAAGTTCTTGATTCCATAAGCTGAAGCTACACCATAGAATACCTTGCCCTTTTCCCCTCCGAAAGCCCCGCTTCCCTTCATGACCCACTCAGGTGATTCAAGTTCCTGAATCGGCGTGGTGGTAGTCACTTTCTGGGTGCTTGCACATCCGGTGATGAGCATCATCCCGGCCATTAACATGAGACTGATCGCTGCTAATCTTTTCATTTTGGCCTCCTTTTAAATTTTTTTGCCTTGCAGTAATTAGACGGACAGAATGTTTCAGATTAAAATTCAAAATAGTCCGGAGACCTGTTCCCGGACATCACAATGCCGTTTCTCCATCTGCTTGATATATAAATTCTTTTTCCCTCACCTCCTTTTATCGATGTATGCAGATCAGCCGGCTCTCTGTAAAGGAGCAGGCGGATTCTCTTGCCCATTGTGAGCATGAATATGTCTTCTTTCAGCTTTTTATATACCATCAGTTTGTTCTCTGCAGAATCCGATACCTCTTCCACCAGGCGAAGGCTTTCTCCGCCCGAGACTGTCATCCCCGGTTTCAGCTTGAGCGCGGACATCATCTCTATATCGATATCGTAGAGAGGGGCTGTTACGGAAGCGCGTGATTCAGGCCCGGTTTTGTCATTACCGTAAATTCGCTGATAGGCATTAAAATTTGCCAATGCCTTCCGGTTTTTTTCTCTGGCGGAACGCAACATTTCTTCAGCTTTTTCCCTCAGCCCGATGCTTGCAACCGCCCGCCCCAGCATTAAGTAGGCGATCCCGAGATTGTTCCGTATCCTTGCGTTTTCAGGGGCCAGCGTGAGCGCACCTTCAAGTGTTGACACAGCATCATAATATTTACCCGCAATTATATACGCACAGCCCAGATTGTTCCTTGCTTCATGGTAGAACGGGTCGTATCCGATCGCCTTTTCAAGATTGTTGACTGCAATGCGAAGCAATTCATTATATTCCGTGTATCCGGCGTCTGTAAACCCGCTGGATGCTATATTGATCGTCTCTGCGCGGGTCGTTTTTTCAATCCCGAAAGAGAGCGCGAACGGGAAAGATCCGGCGGGGCGTGCTGCTTGGAATTTATTGTAGGCTATATGAAGATATATTGTGCCGATGTTCGTGTAGACCTCACGGCCCGGAAAGTAAGAGGCAAATCTCCTGAACAGCATCAGGGAATCATCAAAACGTTCGATATGGTAGCTTATGACACCCAGCTCAAACAGCACTCTCCTGCTCGCCACTTCTGCCAGCCGCATGGCAACGACCTCTCCCCTTTTTTCGGACAGGGAGAGAATATCGGACGAGTGGCTGCCGGGGGGTGTCTCTTGTTTTGCCCACTCAAGGAAAAAATTTTTGTCCTTTGAGATGATTTTATCGCTCTCGTATCCGGCAAGGGTAGAGTAAATAATTCCGTACTGGTCGGCCTGCAGTTCCCTGGAGAGCAGCATGTCTCTGTTTTTTGCGAGATTTTTTATGTCCTGAAAGGCCCGGGTCTTTCCGCTGTCAGCTTCTGCTGCGCGCAGAAACCTGTAATGCCAGAAGTCACTGTTAAACTGGTGTGCCAGTTCATGTCCGATCACAAATGCCATCCTTGAATCCCCGTCCATGGGTGAATGAT
>JAJRVB010000237.1 GCA_024277515.1 Nitrospirota bacterium
AGGATGATACTCGGGCAGGAGCACCCTGATGACGGGACAATACATATTCCCGGAGGCTACCGCACAGGACATCTTTCACAACATATCAGCTTTACGCAAGAAACTGTGCTTAAAGAAGCATGCCTCAGCCTGCCGATTACAGATGATGGCAGAGATGAATCGTATAAAGCGGAAACCATTCTTATGGGCCTCGGGTTTTCCGTGGATGACTTTACTATAAGTCCGCTGGAACTCTCCGGAGGATATCAGGTCCGGCTGAACCTCGCAAAGGTACTCGTTTCAGACCCGAACCTTCTTCTCCTCGATGAACCCACAAATTACCTCGATATCGTGTCGCTGCGCTGGCTTGCCCAATTCCTCAGGGGCTGGCAGAAGGAATTGATCATCATTACTCACGACCGGAACTTCATGGACAGTATTACCACGCATACCATGGCCATACACCGCTGCCGGATACTGAAAGTGGAGGGCGCTACTGAAAAGGCATATCAGCAGCTCCTGCTGGAAGAGGAGATCCATGAGAAGACGCGGGTCAATGACGAGAAGAAGCGGAAAGAGGTTGAACAGTTCATAAACCGCTTCAGGGCCAAGGCTACCAAGGCCAGGGCCGTGCAGTCGAGGATAAAGGCCCTGCAGAAAAAGGACCGCCTCGAGAAATTATCCGGGACGAGCAATCCTGATTTCACATTTCATACGGCGCCTTTTACAGGAAAACATATTATGGAAGTAAAAAACCTGTCTTTCGGATTTGACCCGAAGGGCCCGCCCCTGATCGAGGAATTAGACTTTTATGTCGGGAAAAATGACCGTATAGCCATTGTAGGGAAAAACGGAAGGGGGAAAACAACACTTCTCAATCTCCTTGCCGGAGAACTGTCGCCGTCGGGAGGGACTGTCCGCTGCCACAGCCATATGCAGTGCGCGTATTTCGGACAGACAAACATTCTGCGCCTTGACCTGCAGAAAAGCGTGGAAGAGGAGATAATGGACGCACACCCGGAACAGAGCAGGGGCGCGTCAAGGAGTATCTGCGGCGCCATGATGTTTACAGGTGACCATGCATTGAAAAAAATAAGTGTCCTGTCTGGAGGTGAAAGGAGCCGGGTACTGCTCGGAAAACTGCTCGCAAGTCCGGCCAATATGCTCCTGCTGGACGAACCGACGAACCACCTTGACATGGAGTCAACAGAGTCGCTTCTTGAGGCGATTGACGATTTCGGGGGTGCTGTTATCATTGTGACACACAGTGAAATGATACTCCATGCGCTTGCAACACGGCTTATTGTATTTGATGACGGCAGGGTTACCCTTTACGAAGGGACATACCAGGATTTTCTTGACCGTGTGGGGTGGAAAGACGAAGAGGATAAAAGACGGGCAAAATCGCCTGATCGTCCCCCTGAAAGCCGGGCGGCAAACAGAAAAGTCCTCAAGCGGATCAGGGCTGAATTAATCAATGAAAGATCAAGGACACTTGGCGCGCTGCAAAACAGAATCGACGAACTTGAGGGTAATATCATAAGACTGGAGGAGAAAACAGATCAGGATAACAAGGACCTTCTCGATGCATCGGTAAAGGGTAACGGAGAGGCCATCAAAAGACTCTCAAAGTCAGTGCATGATGCAAGGGCGGAGATCGAAAAACTATTCTCCGAGCTTGAGCATCTGCATAGTGAGCTTGAGAGCAGGGCAGAGGAGTTTGAGGGAAAGATCAATAGCAAGGTAACGGATTAACGAACTGGAATACATGCATACTCTTTTTCAGCAATCGATTATTATTCAGTTCTCCTCATCCTTCCGGTCCTCCAGCGGGTCAGGACCAAACCTGTTCGGGCCGCTCGTCCCCCGGCGAAAACCGTTCTCCACCAATGCCCAGAGAGGACCGGCAATGGGGATGAAATTTATCAGAAGCCACAAAGCGGATTTATTGATATCATGCCAGCGTTTGGCCTGGACTGCCAGACTGGGCCAGAGGATCCAGAGCATAAACATTAACTGATATTTGTTGATTTCTTCAGAAGGTTCAGTGAATAGTCCGAATGTGAGCCCTCCGATGAAAATACAGAGATTAAATATCCAGTATGGTTTCCTGCTAATCCGCCCCTTAAATGAAAAAAGAAGCCACGCGCCGCTTATCCTGTAATCTTTCATAAAGAATAAGTCCTATAGGTCTTATAGGACCTATAAAAGGGCTGCCCTGACAGGGCAGCCCTTTTAAAAAAGCTTTAAAGCTCTCTCCCCTCCCCCCTCAAGCAAGAGGAGAGAGAGAAACTATTATTATATTAATGGAACGATCAGCAGCGCAACGATGTTGATGACCTTGATCATCGGGTTAATCGCCGGGCCTGCCGTGTCTTTGTACGGATCGCCGACTGTGTCACCGGTAACTGCCGCCTTGTGGGCGTCAGAACCTTTACCGCCGTAAATACCGTCTTCAATGTATTTCTTTGCATTGTCCCAGGCGCCGCCTCCGCTTGTCATGGCTATTGCCTGGAAAAGACCTGTGACTATAGCTCCAATCAGTACTCCGCCGAGCGCCTCTCTGCCTAAAAGCACACCAACAAATATCGGGGCAACCACAGGTATCAAGGCAGGGACCATCATCTGTTTAATCGCGGATTTCGTAACGATGTCAACACACTTTCCGTATTCCGGTTTTGCCGTGCCCTCCATGATTCCGGGTATCTCGCGGAACTGACGTCTAACTTCTTCAACAACTCCGCCTGCTGCCTTTCCAACAGCCTCCATCAGGAGCGCGCCGTAGTAATAAGGGAGCAGTCCGCCGATAAAGAGACCTGCCAGGACCATCGGGTTGGAAAGATCAAATGCGAGTGTTTCTGGAAATGCCCTTGAATACTCGGCAAAGAGAACAAGCGCGGCAAGGGCAGCTGAACCGATAGCATATCCCTTTGTAACTGCCTTTGTTGTATTGCCGACCGCATCAAGAGGATCGGTTATGTTGCGGATCTCTTCAGGAAGCTCCGCCATTTCAGCAATACCGCCCGCATTGTCCGTGATAGGACCGTATGAGTCAATTGCTACAACAATACCCGTCATTGAAAGCATTGAGACCGCTGAAAGGGCTATCGCAAAAAGTCCTCCTCCGACATTACCGCTGAAACCGCCGCCGATGGAGTATGCGCCGAGAATGGCCGCGACTATAACAATAACCGGCATGGCCGTTGATTTCATACTGACTGCAAGACCTGCAATGACGTTTGTGCCGGCGCCGGTCTGGCTGGCTGCTGCAATGTGCTTGACCGGACTGTAACTTGTAGATGTAAAGTACTCAGTGATCCAGACGATCAGGCCGGTAAGGATAAGCCCGATCAACGCAGCGCCAAATATGCTGCCGGCAGTAAATCCGCCTGCTTCGGCCTCTGTAAGACCACTGATAAATGAGGCGGATACAATATAAAATGCGATTGCCGCCAGGATACCTGATACGGCAAGTCCTTTATAAAGGGCGCCCATTATATACTGTTTCGGCCCGAGTTTGACAAAGTATGTGCCGATGATTGAAGCGATGATCGATACGCCTCCAAGCATCAGCGGGAACTCTATCCAGGCGCTTGTTGATCCGAAAATCGTCTTGGCGAGAAGCATGGCCGCAACAAGTGTAACTGTGTATGTTTCATAAAGGTCGGCTGCCATTCCAGCGCAGTCACCTACATTGTCGCCAACGTTATCAGCGATAACAGCCGGGTTTCTCGGATCATCCTCGGGAATTCCCGCCTCAACCTTACCAACAATATCTGCGCCTACATCGGCAGCCTTGGTATAAATACCGCCTGCAATACGCGCAAACACACTCATAAGAGAACATCCGAAACCGAGCCCGACAAGTGCGTGAAACACCTGCTCCCCGGCAGCCGCTTTGGCAATATAATAATATCCGGCAATACCTAAAAGGCCGAGACCTACTACCATTATACCGGTAACGGAACCGCCTTTAAAGGCAACTGAGAGCGCAGCCTGAATGCCGTTGTGCGCAGCCTGTGCCGTACGGACATTTGCGCGGACAGAGACCATCATCCCGATATAGCC
>JAJRVB010000238.1 GCA_024277515.1 Nitrospirota bacterium
AGGCCGGAGGACGCAGCATAACTGTTGGTCGTCCTTGTAAGCGCCGCCTTGAATCCGGCCAGGTGGCTGCCCCCCTCCTTGGTATTGATATTGTTTGCAAAGGAGTGAAGGGTCTCTGTATAGCTGTCATTATACTGAATTGCCACCTCGACCGTAACATTATCTTTTTCTTTCAGGATATAAATCGGCTTCGGGTGAAGCGTTGTTTTATTTTTATTGAGATGCTCGACAAAAGAGAGAATACCTCCTTCATACATAAACGTTTCTTTTCTGTTGCTCGCTTCATCCGAAATGGAGATGCTCAGGCCCCTGTTTAAAAAAGCGAGTTCCCTGAACCGGTGGGCCAGTGTATCGTAGTTGAACTCCAGGGTGTCAAACACCTCGGTATCAGGTTTGAACGTTATCTTTGTCCCGTGCCGGTTTGTCGTTCCAACCTTTTCAAGCGGTCCTGAAGGAAAACCCTTTTCATAATGCTGTTTGAATACATTGCCGTTCTGCTTTATCTCAAGGTCAAGCCACTCTGACAGGGCATTTACCACCGACACCCCGACCCCGTGCAGTCCGCCGGATATCTTATATGCCTTGCTCTCAAATTTACCCCCTGCATGCAGCTCGGTCATGGCTATTTCCGCGGCTGTCCTGTTTTTCGTATCACCCGGGTGCGGCCCGGTGGGTATGCCCCTGCCGTTATCAACAACAGTCACGCTGCCTTCCGTATGGATTGTCACATCGATTCTGTCGCAATATCCTGCCAAAGATTCATCAACACTGTTATCAATGACCTCATATACAAGATGATGCAGACCTTCAAAACTCGTATTTCCTATATACATTGCAGGGCGTTTTCTGACACCCTCAAGGCCCTTCAGTACCTTGATGTCTCCTGCACCGTAGTCACTCGATTTTTTTTCTTTCACGTTCTCTGCCATTTACTCCCTTTCTTTGATAAGTAAGAACTGAGAAGTGGGAAGTAAGAAATACAGACACAACTTCCTTCTTCTTACTTCATACTTTCTATTTATGTCCTCATCGGCATGACAACACACATGTAGCCTGCCGTGTCCGGGGAAAGCAAAAGAGTCGGGCTTAAGGGTTCCTGAAGTTCCATAACGACCGTTTTCCCTTCCATTGCATTTAGAATGTCCAGTACATAACGGGCATTATAACCGATCGATATCTGCTCCCCTTTGTATTGGGCCTCTATCTCTTCCCGGGCCTCGCCAAGGTCCGGATTCATGGAGATCAGTGTTATCTTTCCCGGTTCCAGGTCAAACCGTACCGCGTTCGTCCGCTCACGGCTCATCAGAGAGGTCCTCCGCAGCGCCTTCAGAAAGGCAAGCTTGTCAATGACCACCTTCTTTTCATTATTCTTGGGGACCACCTGATCATAGTTCGGATATGTCCCCTCAATAAGCCGGGAGGTCAGCGTAATATCGTCCATGGCAAAAAACATATGGTTCTTGTCAATATACATCGTAACGGTATCCGTGCTTCCCTCAATAATTTTCCTGAGTTCCATCGCCGCCTTCTTGGGCAGGATCAGCTTTTGCTCCCCGGATATTTTGCCTTCAAGATCCGCCGCAATAACAGAGAGCCTGTGACCGTCCGTCCCGACAACCTTCAGCTCAATGTTTTTTTTGGCAGGCACAAAGTGCAGCAGCAGTCCGTTGAGCGTGTACCGCGTATCACTTTCACCGGTTGCATAAATCGTCTTTTCAATCATGTCTTTCAGCATCTCGGCCTTTATCGTAATTGCTTCCGAGTTGCTGACTTCCGGCAGCGCAGGGAAGTCCTCTGCAGGAAGCCCCATTAATTTAAACGTGCTTTTCCCTGATGTGACCTTTACCCAGTTGTTTTCCTGCGACTCGAGCAGTATATCGCCCTCAACTTCTCTGGCAATTTCAAAAAGTTTCCGCGCAGGAATGCAGAGACCGCCCTTTTCTATCACCTCCGCCTTCAGAGGACCCCTTACCGCAATATCAAGGTCTGTCGCCATAACAGAAGCCGTCTCGTTTACCTTCAGCAAAAAATGACTGAGAATCGGCATCGTCGTTTTTTTGTCAACGATTCCCTGGATACTCTGCAGTGCATGTTGTATTGCTTCCCTTTGTATCTTGAGCTTCATGTTGTCCTCCTGGATAATATCAGTAGCTTCTTATTTTCTTTATCAGGTACTCGACTTTTTTATCAAATTCCTCATCCCTGTTTCTGCGCTCCTCTATCAGCTTACAGGCATGTATGACCGTTGAATGGTCCTTGCCGCCGAAGTTTTTTCCAATTTCATTCAATGAAGAATCCGTAAGACTCTTGCTCAGGTACATAGCAACCTGTCTCGGAAAGGCTATGTCACGGGTCCTTCTTTTCGCCTTGATCTCCTGCACCTTTAATCCGAAATATTCACACACGATCTTCTGCACATATTCAATCGTCAACGCCTTTTCCTCATCATATATCAGGTCCTTCAGCACATCCTTTGCCATCTCAACAGTAATTATCTTTCCGGTAAGGGATGAATGCGCCCCGAGACGTATCATGCATGCCTCAAGGTCCCGGACATTAGACTTGATCTTGCTTGCCAGAAAATAGTTTACATCTTCAGGAAGCTCTATGCCCTCCATCTCGGACTTCTTTCCGAGGATGGCCATCTTCGTCTCAACATCAGGTATCTGTATGTCCGCGATAAGTCCCATGCCGAATCTGGACCTGAGCCGTTCGGTAATCGGGGAAATGTCTTTGGGGGGCCTGTCACTCGAAAAAACTATCTGCTTCTGGGTGTCATACAGGGCATTAAATGTGTGAAACATCTCTTCCTGTGTCCCGCTCTTGCCCGCAATAAACTGAATGTCGTCAATGATAAGGACATCAAGGGTACGGTATTTTGCCTTGAATTCTTCCATCTTGTCGTTTCTCATGGAATAGACAAATTCATTCGTAAACTGCTCTGCAGGCGCATAAAGCATCTTTACATTATTCTGCTGGTCAATAATCTTGTTTCCTATCGCATTCATCAGGTGGGTCTTGCCCAGCCCTACACCGCCGTAAATAAACAGCGGATTATATGCCTTGCCGGGGGCATCTGCAATTGCCCTTGACGCTGCGTGCGCAAACTGGTTGCTCGCCCCGACAACAAACGTATTAAAGGTGAACTTCGGGTTCAGGAAAATTCCCCGGCTTGCAAGCTTTGCCCTCCGGTTTTCCTGCCTTGTCTCGATTTTTTTGATTGCAGGGGCTTCTTTTTTTTCAAATACCCGGTATCTCACCGAGACCTCTTTCTTCACAAAGTCCTCAATTGTTTCAGAAATAATACCGGGATAGTGGTCTTCGATCCATTCTTTGAAAAACTTGTTGGGGACCTCAAGGACAACACTTTCATTCTTAAACTGCACAAGTTTCAAGGGTCTGAACCATAGGTCAAAGGCCTGATTCCCTACCTTGGTTCCAATAGCTTCAATGGTTTTTGTCCAGGCTTCCTCGATATTCATGATTTCAATAATGCTTGATATTTTAAGGTGTTAAGAGATGGTATACCCAGTTACTAACATATGTTTATAAGCTGTTGATAACTTTCCCTGGGAAGGAGAGTGAGTTATTATATATTATCTTATTTGTCATAGGCAAGTTTTTTTTATTATTTTTCCCGTAACCTTTATACATGGACTGAAAAGCATATCTCAACACACCTTAACTCTTTAAAAATAAACAAAAAACATATTATTGCCCTTTGAAAAATCTCCCCTGACTCTTCCCGAATCGGGTCTCATCGATGGGTCGACTCGACTTTACCAAAGAGGGATTTTTCGCAATCAAGTCACTTCGACGAATCGATTCAACCCGATTAACAGATCTCGGTGCTGAACATGTACCCGTACAAAAGCCTGGAAGGTTCAAATGTCTTTATTCTTTTCTTTATATATTCTTTAATACTTTAAAGACAGTAAGAATAGTAGGGATGTGAGGAATGTGAATTAGACATTAATATACGTAAAAAAAAACAGAAAATCATGGTTTATAATATGTGTAAATTTTCTGGTATTCACTTGACAAATCATAGTATTAATGATACCCTTCAAAGTCGATATGAAGGCAGAATAACATGCCTGTTTCAGTCGGGTTTTCCTGTTCATAAAAATATTTAAATTCAGTCTGAAGGTTGCCGGTATTACATGTGTGCAATTTTAAAAAAGTTGATTATATGTTTATGACGGATTGGAATACCATCATTATATAGAGAGATATTGTTCCGGCAGGAGAACTTATTATCAACGATTGTTTAACAGGCTGTTCACATGTTACAGAACTTTAAGGGTTAGAAAAAAAATGAATCGAGTATTTAATTTCAGTGCGGGTCCGGCGATGCTGCCGGAGGAAGTGATGAAACAGGCTGCCATTGAATTATCAGACTGGAAAGGCAGCGGCATGTCAGTCATGGAGATGAGTCACCGCAGCAAGGAATTTATATCAATTGCTGAAAAATCAGAGAATGATCTAAGGTCGATCATGAAAATCCCGGACAATTACAAGGTCCTTTTTCTCCAGGGAGGGGCGTCAACACAGTTTGCCATGGTCCCCATGAACCTTTTACGAGGAAAGAAAAAGGCTGACTACATTAACACGGGCGCATGGTCCAAAAAGGCCATTGCCGAGGCCTCACGCTACTGTACGGTAAATGTGGCCGCATCGAGTGAAGCCGACCGTTTCATGAGCATCCCGGATAAAACCGCATGGTCGCTTGACCCTGATGCAGCTTTTGTACATTATACCCCGAATGAGACCATAGGCGGCGTTGAATTTCATGCGGTCCCTGACGTAGGG
>JAJRVB010000239.1 GCA_024277515.1 Nitrospirota bacterium
AGAGCAGCGGGGCCCTGAGCATCCCGGAAGAGTTTACGGGCAAGAACGCGCTCCTGTCAGGACCGGCCGGGGGGATAGTGTCAATAGCCGGCATAGCGGAAGCACAAGGAATACAGGGTGCAATCGGCTTTGACATGGGCGGCACATCTACAGATGTATCGCGCTTTGACGGTGTCTTACGGAAGAAGTACGAACAGCTCATAGGGGGCATACCGCTGCAGATTGAGATGCTTGATATTGTCACCGTCGCGGCAGGGGGCGGGTCCATATTGCATTTTGACGGTCAAAAGATGACCGTCGGACCGGAGTCTGCCGGTTCATATCCCGGTCCGGCCTGTTATGGGTTCGGGGGCCCGCTCACGGTGACGGACGCAAACCTCGCTACAGGGCGCCTCCTCCCCGGCTATTTCCCGAAGACGTTCGGGCAGGACAGGAATTCTTCTATTGATATGGGCATTTCATCTGAGAAGTTCACGGTACTTGCCAATGCGATAAATGAAACAGCGGGAACTGCATTAAATGTACAGGATGTTGCAGCAGGATTTCTGAGGGTAGCCGATGAAAAGATGGCGATGGCGATAAAGGAGATTTCCGTATCACGCGGTTTTGATATCAGGGATTACGCCCTCGTCTGTTTCGGTGGCGCAGGGGGACAGCATGCCTGTTCCATTGCAACGCTGCTTGAGATGAAAAAAATCATTGTTCATCCCCTGAGCGGTGTCATGTCCGCGTATGGAATCGGGCTTGCCAGACGCGCGCGGAAATCGTCGCGGACGCTCCTCAGGACATATGACAATGCATCACATGATGAACTGACCGGGATTTTTCAACAGATGGAAAAAGAACTTTAAGGTGATGCGGAGAGAGACCCGGAAAGATATTCCATAAAAAAAGAAATTGATATCAGACCCGCAGGGACAGAGACGTTTCTTACGCTGGAGTATGGAGGTTATAAAGAAACAGCAGCGTCTTTTCATGAGCAGTATGAAAGGCTGTTCGGGTTTTGTCCTGAAGATACCTCGCTTGAGATTGTCAACATAAAGATTGAATCCCTGGATGCAGGTGACTTCCTGGGCGCTTTCCGGGCCGGTGAGACCTTGTCTTCACAACATGCCGAGCCGGTTTCCCGAAGCGGGGTTTATTACCCGGACGGCGCGGTTGACGCCCCGGTATTTCAGAGAAATGACCTGACACCTGACACACATATCACTGGGCCCGCAGTAATTGTTGACAGACAGTTTACGGTAATTATTGATCCCGGCTTTGAAGCGGAAACTGATCATGCCGGAATTATCACCATTACATGTCATGCCGGATCAGGGCATGTTCCGCAAACAGAGTCCGGCAGGGCCGACCCGGTGCTGCTTGAGGTATTCAATAATATTTTTATGGGAACGGCAGCCGAGATGGGTCTTACACTGAAAAATACGGCCTACTCTGTAAATATGAAAGAACGTCTCGATTTTTCATGCGCGGTTTTTGATGCATCAGGGAACCTTGTAGCAAATGCCCCTCATATCCCTGTGCATCTCGGCTCCATGGCTGATACGGTGAAGGCGGTTGTTGAGGATGGTCGTAATGATATGAGGCCCGGAGACATCTACCTGACCAATGACCCGTATCGCGGCGGATCTCATCTGTCCGATATGACGGTCATATGCCCTGTCTTTTCAGGGGAGGGCAGTCTGATTTTTTTCACTGCCGCGCGGGGACACCATTCCGATGTTGGAGGAACGACCCCCGGGTCCATGCCTCCTACCGCATCTCATATTGATGAGGAGGGTGTCCTTATAGAGAATTTTCTCCTTGTCCGTGACGGGATATTCAGAAGCGAATAGTTAACAGGCATCCTTACGGACCATATTTACCCGGCCAGAAATGTACCGGAGCGCATTTCGGATTTCAGGTCACAGGCAGCAGCCTGCCTCAAGGGAGTGAGGGAGCTTCATGGTGTTATCAGCAGGTACGGGCTCAGGACCGTCCAGGAATATATGCGTCATATACAGGACAATGCGGAGAGCGCGGTCAGGTCGGCCCTGCAGGGGTTAATCAGGGAGGAGAATGTCTTTCATTCGGTTTTTCAGGACAGCCTTGATGATGGTACGATAATAAGGGTTTCCGTGGCAATTGACGGCGGCCCTGATCCGCCCGGGACCCTCACGGCTGTGATAGATTTTTCAGGCACCGGACCTCAGCATGCCGCGGACAATTTAAACGCGCCTGCATCTGTTACCCGCTCGGCCGTACTGTATGTACTCAGGTCTCTCACGGGCAGGGACATCCCGTTAAACAGCGGGTGTCTCAGGCCGGTTAGTGTTATCATCCCTGCCGGCACGGTCCTCAATCCTGAATATCCTGCCCCTGTTGCATCCGGTAATGTAGAGACGTCACAGCGGGTGGTTGATGTGCTGCTGGGCGCATTCGGAATTGCTGCCGCATCACAGGGGACAATGAATAACCTGCTCTTTAAAGTGGAAGGAGAACCGCCTTATTACGAAACCATTGCGGGAGGGTCCGGGGGAATGAAAGGCTGCCCCGGGGCTTCAGGTGTACAGGTCCATATGACAAATACGCGGATTACAGACCCGGAAGTCCTTGAGTTCAGACATCCCGGGGTACGCCTTGAACAGTTCACTCTGAGGAAGGGTTCCGGAGGAAAGGGAGAGTTTTCGGGCGGAGAAGGGGTGATCAGAGAAATAAAGTTCCTGAAACCGGCCGCTGTCTCTATTATCTCTGAGCGCAGAAATACGGGACCTTACGGGTACGTGGGCGGTCATCCCGGGAAGAAAGGCAAGAACCTGTATAAGTCGGCGGAAGGAGAGATGAAGACATTAAGACATCGTGAAGTCCTGACTCTGGACAAAAATGAGTCGGTGATAATAAAAACTCCGGGCGGCGGTGGATATGGCAAAACGTAAATGATATAGTGTTATATGCAGCAGTTGCTTATCCCATATCCCCTGGATCTGCATTCGTTCAGGGCTTACATTGAAAAGGCAGCGGACAGAGAGATCGAAGTTGTAATTACGGATAACTCCTTCAGCATGCTTTCGGTGAAAAAGAAGAACAAGACTGTTCTGTTAAGGGCCCAGAGGATTTTTCTTTCTGCTGACAGCCGGGTACTGGATGAGCTGGCGGCATTCATTAATGACAGCAGAATAAAGACCCCGCATATCAGGAATTTTATCAATCAAAACCATCACACACTCCAGAAAAAACAGCAGAGGAGAGTGAATGTCAGAACCCGGGGGGACTGCTATAATCTCTGCGAGATGTTCCATTTAATAAATAATGAGTATTTTGGCGGGAATGTATCGGCATCCATCACATGGGGCGCAAGACGCCCGAGGCGGGCAGCGGCAAGGAGGACACTCGGCAGCTACTGTCTTGATAACAATATGATAAGGATCAATCCCATACTGGATAACAGGAGAGTGCCCCGGTATTTTGTTGAGTTTATTGTGTATCACGAAATGCTGCATGCTGACATTGGTATTGAAAGAGGGGCAAAGAGGCGTGCCCTGCATTCAGGGGAGTTCAGGCGGCGGGAGAAAATGTTTGCCCGATATGACAGGGCGATTGCGTGGGAGAAGAAAAGGTGGTGATAAGGTTATGGTCCTTTTGAGAGACGCTTCCATATATCAGGGGGAACAATATCAAAGACGCGTTCTCTTGATATTATACTGCTGCCGTCTTCAGGTGAAAGGAGACCGTATTTGATCACATCAGACCTGAACCTGAGCAGCTCTTCCATCTGGGCGGGTTTTCGCGGGCCGGGTATTAATGCATGTACATGCGGCTGGGCGCATATCCAAGTGAGAATTACGGTGACTAATGAGATGTGACGATCTTTCCGGAGTAATTCATTAAGCCGTTTGCGCCACACCAGGACTTTCAGGTCATTAAAGTAGGGATTTTTTCTTCTGATGTCATTTTTTCCGATATCGGATACGTCTGGAGAGTTTTGACCCCTTACGAGCAGCCCCTGCTCCAGGGGTGACACAATACAATTGATGCATTCTCTTTCACCTGAATGCAGGGTGCCAAAACGCCGGTGTACGGGATTGAAATGGACCTGGTGGGGTATATCAAGATGTTTTGACAGATAATGGTAGATGTCGAATTCGGAAAAGTTGCCCACACCCCAGTAACGAATGAGGCCTTCATCCCTGAGTTTGATCAATGCATCGATACTCTCCTGGACAGGGACCTGAGGGTCGGGCCAGTGAAGCTGATAGAGATCGAGATAGTCTGTCCGGAGCCTGTCGAAACTCTCGTGCAGTTGTCTTCTTAAGGCTTCGGGAGAGGCCTGATGCTCAACGCGCCTGCCGTTCCAGACCAGGCCTCCTTTTGAGGATATGAAAAACTTATGCCTCTCATGCGCTATTATTTTTTGTAAAAGTTGTTCTGATCTGCCGTGTGCGTAAAAACCGGCGGTGTCGAAGTGGCGTATATTATTGTTAACGGCAGTCTCAAGGACCTCCAGTGATTCCCTCTCATCATGAGGTCCGAATCCCTCTCCACCCATGCTCCATGTGCCGACCCAGAGCCAGGGTGTTTCCGAGCCCGAAGGGTCTTCAGG
>JAJRVB010000240.1 GCA_024277515.1 Nitrospirota bacterium
TGAAAATCCCCTGACACGATCCAGCTGTAAATGTTTATGTTTACGTCACGCCCGCCGACAACATCAAAGAAAGCGCTTATTGCAAGGAGAAATGACCCGGCAACAGCAGGAATGGCTATATAGTGGGCCTTGTCCTTTATATAATTACGCCCGAACAGTATGTTTATGAGAAACGACAGGAACGGCAGTAATGGTATTAATGTGTACTTAAGCATTTTTTATCCTTTAGTTCATCATTCCCCTCTTTATCTAAAGAGGGGTTAGGGGAGATTACTAATTAAAAAATCCCCCTTCATCCCCCTTTGCTAAAGGGGGAAACATTTCTATCTCTTATTACCTGACTTATCCTTTTAACAGATTAATCTCGTCCACCTTGATTGTTGGGTTGTTTTTATAATATGCGATTATTATCGCCAGACCTATAGCAGCCTCTGCCGCTGCAACCGCGATAACAAAAAACACAAGGATCTGCCCCGTCATGGACTGGAGATAATGACTGAAGGCCACAAGACTGATATTGACCGAGTTCAGCATCAGCTCAATAGAGATAAAAATTATGAGCAGGTTGCGCCGCGCAAGAAAGCCGAATACGCCGATACAGAACATCACCGCGCTCAGGACTATATACCAGCTTAATGGAACCATGACTCACTCCGTGAGGATTCAAAATTTAACATTAAACATTCAAAAACACCACTATTAAATATTGAATTTTGAATTTTGAATCTCAAGTCTTGAATATTGAATTTTGAATATTGAATCATGTTTATTCTATCCTCTTCTTTGCCAGCACGACCGCACCGATTATGGCGACCAGCAGTATGACGGATGCAATTTCAAAGGGCAGGATATATTCCGTATACAGCACCTTGCCTATAGTCATCAGACTGCCCTCGGACTGTATCGCCTCAATCGAATATTTCCCCAGCGCGGGAAGCTCCGTTATTTTTCCCATAATCAATACAAAAAATATGATCATCAGCAGACTTATCCCCGCGCCGACCGGCCACTGGTCCTGATATTTTTTCTCGGTCTTCTCTTTTTTCAGGTTAAGGAGCATGATCACAAACACAAACAGCACCAGTCTGGCCCCTGCATAGACAATGATCTGTACGGCAGCCAGAAATTCCGCGTTCAGGAAAAGATAAAGGGCTGCAATGTGAATAAAAAGGACGAGCATCCATAGCACACTGTGCACGGGATTTCTTCTTGTCACCACAAGCACGGACAGTATTGTCATGCTGATCGCAAAGTATGTAAAAAAGAGCTGCGGCAGTGTCATGCTGATTCCTTCTCTTCTTTTTTGACCGGTTTGGGAGACGCAAAATCGCTTGAACGCGGTCTCCAGAATTTCTTTATATAATTCATCCCTTTGTCCCCGGACATATACTTGTCATAATTCTCAAGGAGCCGTTCCTTTGTATAGTAAAATTCCTCCCTGGTATAACCGCAGTACTCAAAGTGGTCCGTAAGGGTCAAGGCCGCATACGGACAGGCCTCCACACATAACGCGCAATACACACAGCGCAGGACTTCAATCTCATATCTGTCAACGATCTTTTTGTGATCATCCCCCTCGCTCGTATATATATGGATACACTGGGAAGGGCATATGGCCGCGCACAGGCCGCATCCGACACACCGCTCTTTCCCTGTTTCAGGGTCCCTGACCAGGGCGTGGAGCCCGCGTGAACCGGGAAAGGGCTCTCTCTTTTCTTTCGGGTACTGACGCGTTACCGGCTTTGAAATCAGGTGCTTGAAAGTAAGGGCAAGCCCCTGCAGGATTTCGATGAACAGTACTTTTTTTACTATTTCGTTAACGGTCATATCAATGACTTCTCTGTTTTATTTTCATAACAGTTTTATTAATCCGGTCAGAATAATGTTTGCCAGCGCGAGCGGAATAAACAGTTTCCATCCAAGCCCCATAAGCTGATCGTATCTGTATCTCGGCAAGGTCGCCCGCACCCAGAAAAACAGAAAGATAAACGAATACACCTTTAACAGAAACCAGACAACGCCCGGCAGGAAAGCCGGTCCGCTCCATCCCCCGAAAAAACAGACAACAGCCAGGCCCGACATCACAAACATGCCCGCATATTCCGCCATAAAAAAGAGCGCCCAGCGCATGCCGCTGTATTCAGTAGCAAAGCCCGACACGAGTTCGGTCTCGGCCTCAGGCAGATCAAACGGCACCCTGTTCGTTTCTGCAAACACGGCAATCATAAAGACGACAAAGGCGATGAACTGCGGCACAATGAACCATCCACCTTTCTGGGCATTGACTATGTCGGAAAGGTTCGCGCTGCCCGACATCATCATGACGCCCACCAGGCTCAGCCCCATCGCAATTTCATAGCTGATGACCTGTGCCGATGAACGCAGACCGCCGAGGAACGAGTATTTGGAATTGGATGCCCATCCACCCAGAATCACGCTGAACGAGGCCAGAGCAGACAGGGCCAGAATATATAATATGCCCACATTCAGGTCGGCAATGGAAAACCCGCTCCAGAGGGGAATAACGGCAAGCGTGGAGACCCCCGCAACAACCCCGATAATGGGGGCAATGTAAAAAATCGGTTTGTCCGCGCTCGACGGAATAATATCTTCCTTGAAAAACAGTTTGATAGAGTCCGCGATCGGCTGAAGAAGACCGTGCCAGCCCACCCTCATGGGACCCATCCGTCCCTGCATGTGCCCGATCACCTTGCGCTCAAAATACTGCACATACATCACATGCAGCAGGAACACACTGACAACCAGGACGGTCTTTATCAATACCCACAATATTTCAGACAGACTCATGATCTTACCCTGTTTTTTTTATCGTGACCTCACAGCCCTCAAGGCCCGGGGCCTTTGTCACGACATCAATGTTATAGTTCATCAGGGCGTATACACCGCTGCCCGGAAAGTTGTTGCTGAAGTACACCCTGTTGTCCCTTATCGAGTCATCGACAGTGACGGCCGCCTCCATACTGCCGGATGAGGTGGAAAACTCCACCCTGTCACCTCCCTCGATGCCGAGTTTTCCGGCAGCAGCCCTGCCGACCTTAAGTGTCGGTTCAGGATATATCTTCATAAGGGCCGGTGATTTTCTCGAAAGCGTGCCTGAATGAAACAGCGGTTTCTCAACAGAGAGATAAAAATCCGCGTTATAGTCTTTTGTCACATCCGTCATTTCAGGCACTTCATTTACTTCTCCCCGCAGGGGCTCTCCGTGATAGGGCCACAGGCTGCTGCCTTCGGCGATCTCGCCGTAAGTCAGTTCACGGTACAGGGGAGAGATACGCGCCATCTCCCTCATAACGTCGTCCGCCCCGGAGTAGTTCATTTTATATCCCATTTTATTTGAGAGTTCAGAGAGGATCCTCCAGTCTTCCATCCCGCTGGATGATTCCACCGCCTTTATCTGGAGCTGCACCCTTCTCTCAAGGTTGGTGTAAGTCCCGGTCTTCTCCGTCCACCCGAGTGCAGGGAGGACAACGTCCGCCATTTCAGCGGTCTCTGTAAGAAACAGGTCCTGCACAACGAGAAAATCAAGTGCGCCGAGCGCCTCTTTTATTGATGCCCCGCCGGGAAGATTAAAGACTGGGTTCTCACCCATGACATACAGCGACTTGACAGTTTTATTTTTTGCGCCTTCAATGATTTCAAAAAGTGTAAGCCCTTCATCCCCCGGTATGGCGCCTCCCCACGCGGCCTCGAATTTCTCCTTGAAGTCCGGAATGTTAATCGGCCTCCCGCCCGGAAGCATGTCAGGCACACATCCCGCGTCAATCAATCCCTGCTCGTTCGGTCTTTCAGAGAGGAGATAGAGTCTGGCCTCCAGCAGATAGGTAAGTCCTGCCACCCCGAAAAGCGACCGGTGGCCGTCGGTGCGCTGGACCATGTCCATCCCCATCACAATAGAAGTGGAAGCACTCTCCAGAAGCGCCTTTTTCAGTTCCTCATATCCCTCAGGTTTAATAGTGACTTCCTTATCGGAAAGCTCCCTTATGACTTTATCAACATAGGGCCTCTCACCCCTTACACCCTTTTCACGCGCAATTTCGACCAGTACGGCCTCGAGGACCTCGGCCTCCCTGAATACAGGTGAAGTGATCTGTACGGTCCTGAATTTTTCGAGTCCCTTTGCATAGCCAAGGACAATGATATTCGCCCCTTTACGCGCCGCCTCTCTGATGGAAAGTCCCAGTATCGGGTTTACGGCTGTCGGATCTCCGCCGAGGACCAGGATGGTTTCCGAATGTTTCAGGCCCTCTATAATGTTGCCGGTTATACCCTGACCAAGGAGGTCTTCAAAATATTTCTGCGCAGCGGCAAATCCGGTCCGGGACGCGGAATCGATATTATTTGTCCCGCATGCCATACGCATGAATTTCTGAAACACATAGTTGTCCTCATTTAAACATCTCGGTGAAGCAATACCCGCAATGGCGGAACCCCCGTTCACTTTGGCGGTCTCTGTCAATTTGTCGGCCACTATGCCGAGCGCCTCACTCCATGTGCTCTGCTACAGCCTGCCGTTCTTTCTGACAAGGGGCATGCTGAGACGTTCCTGACTGCCGATATATTCATAGCCAAAGCGGCCGCGGGAACATAGTAGTCCCCTGTTGAGCCCGTGTCCGAGCTTCGGGATCACACGCTTTATGGAATCATCCCGTATCTGGGCTACGAGGGAACAGCCTACCCCGCAATAGGAACAGATGGTCTCCACCTCCCTGTCCACCTGCCACGGCCTGAAGCTGTGCATATACAGGCGGCTCAGGATCGCCCCCACAGGACAGACCGTGAGACAGTTGCCGCAATATTCGCAGTTAAAGGAAGCGGACGAAAACGGTTCAACCCTCGACCGGTTTCCCCTTCCTATGACCGAGATGGCTGAAGCGCCCTGCACATCATTGCACATCCGCACACACCTGGTACAGACAACACACCTCTCCATGTTTCTCGCAAAGATCTGGTCCTTATGGCTCTCCGGCACTTTTCTTTTCTCTTCCTTGTACCTGCCGACAGTGGCCCCGTATTTATTCACAAGGTCCTGCAGTTCACACTCACCCGCCTTGTCGCAATACGGACAGTCAAGCGGATGGTTTATGAGCAGAAACTCGAGTATGCCGCGCCGCACATCTGATATAACGTCTGATTCGGTCTTTACCACCATACCGTCTATCGCCATCA
>JAJRVB010000241.1 GCA_024277515.1 Nitrospirota bacterium
AGAAATAGACCTTGTCATTAAAATAAAACACGGCCCTGTTAAGCGGCTCCAGGGGATCGGCAATTTCATCAAGGACTTCCTCTTCTTCAAGGTAATCCATATCCTCTTCTTCTGTTTCATCTTGTGCAGACAGATCTCCATCACCTTCCTGGGCATACATAACAGCACCCGGCTGAACATCCATATGACCCGATTGCAAAAACAGGATGATTTCCGCTGTACAGGGGGCAGCGCCTAAATTCAGCACTAACACAATTACAATTAACATGCGGGCAGCTATTTTCATAACAGATTTCTACTCCTTTTTGTCACGCATTAACAGGGCACAGGGGAAATGTTCAAGGACATTGCCGGCATGCAATCGTCCCCCCCCCTCCAGCACTGCTCCCGTTATCTTATTGGTCCACTTTACGGGCGAACCTTCCGGCATGACTATGGCCGTGTCTTTCCAGATCTCCCTCCCGAGCGGGTACTGGTCTTCTTTCACAATACCCGTAAGAAACCGGGGGGCCACGGTGATGATCCAGTCCGGTTTGTGCACCCAGGCAAACGCGATAATACGGTCTTTATGGACTCCGTCTGTCTGGAGTGGTACATATTCACCTTTTTCAAAGAGGTTCCTCTGCTTCCGTCTCACTTCAAGCGCTTTATATATGAGAAAGAGCTTTATTCTGCCGTCTTCCCTCGTTGACAAAAGCTCATCAATGAGACCGGGCATGTCCCTGCCTTCCCTGCTCTTCATTTCGTTAAGAAGCCATGTCCGTAATGAATAATCAACAGGGCGTCGGTTGTCCGGATCTACAAGGTTCAGATCCCAGAATTCCGAACCCTGATAAAAGTCTGGCAGTCCGGGTGAAGCTATCTTCAGAAGGGTCTGGGAGAGGGAATTAAATATACCGTAGTAAGAAACCATTTTTTGAAAAGGAATGAAATCCTCCAGAAACTTCCTGTTTGACGGGTTCAGTATCCTCTCAATAAAAAGCATGAAATTCTCTTCATAATCCGTGTCCGGCTTTAACCATGCGGTATGCACCTTGGCCTCCCGCACCGCCTTTGTCATGTAGTCTTTCAACCGGGTACTGAAACCGTCCCCTTCTTTTTCAGCAAAAGGCATCGCCCCGATGAGGGTCTGATACAGGAAATACTCGTCATTCCGGTCAGGGACGGCTATCCCCTTTGCCGCCTTCTTTTTTCTCCTGTTGACCCGGCTCCATTTTTTTATATTTGCCTCCCAGAGTTCGGGTATTTCCGAAAGCACGTTGATTCTCGCCCGTACGTCCTCTCCCCTTTTTGTATCGTGCGTCGCGGTCGCGTTCATGGAATGGGGCTCTGAACGCGACCTTTTGATGCTGAAATCATGATATTCTTCGATAGATGTCCCGAATTTATCCGGACTGCCGCCGACATCATTCAGTGACAAAAGCCTGTTATAAACATACAGTGTCGTATCTTCAAAGCCCTTTGCCATCAGGGGGCCTGTCAGCTGCTGAAATCTCATAACGAAATGCACCCATTCTTTTCTGTCTTCTTCGGTCATATATTCCCCGAACTCAAGAAGCAGGAAGAGCTCAAGAAAACTCAGCTCATAAACAAGGGAAGGGTTGCATTCCCTCGCTTTTTTTATTGCGACCGACATATGCGCACGGTCAGTCTCTTCGTACACATCATCACTGATATAAGTCCTGTACACCGGGAAATGAGCAAGTATCTCAATTATCGCGTTTTTTAACCCGTACAGTGTCATGTCATTGCCATATCTGTTCCTGCTCGAAATTCTCTTCAGCAGATGGGCGAGGTTGTCGACATCTCCGGTCATGTCCTTTTCGATGAGAAGTTTTTTCTTTTCATACAGCATGGATTCGTATGATATCTTGAACCCGGTAAAGCGGTAATACAGTTTATTAAATTCCCTTCCATTGTTCTCATCACAAAAAAGACCGTTCACCTGATTCAGAAAATCATATCCTGTGGATCCCTGCACAGCCCACAGGGAGGGGAGTTCCTCATTGCGCTCCAGTATTTTTTCTACAATAATATATATTTCCCCTGTTCTTTCCCTCAGTTTTTTCAGGTAGCCTGTGGGGTCGTACAGCCCGTCAATGTGGTCAATGCGGAGGCCGTTTATCTTTTTTTCCTTCACAAGATTCATTATCAGCAGATGGGTCCCGTTGAACACCCGTTCATCTTCAACCCTGACCGAAATCAGTCCGTTGATATTAAAGAACCTGCGGTAATTCAACTCTTCGGTCGCTACTTTCCAGAATGACAATCTGAACAATTGCTCCGACAAGAGGCTGTCCAGGAGGGCGGCCCCGCCCTGGGACTGCTTTTCCGTGTTGAATGCGGCAACATTTTCATTTATAAATTCCCTTATCTCATTGTTGCCGCTGTATAGTTCCCATAGTATCCTCTTGACAAACTGTATCTGGCTGTACCGGCCGAGCTGCTCTTCTTCCGAAACCGGAAGGTTCTTCAGGGAATAGAGCACCCCCTGAAGCTTTATCACGTCGGGATGATCATCCCCGAGGATTTTTCTAAGCTCACTCAGTCTGTATGTTATGACCCTTGCATATGATTCGATCTTGAGCGGCAGCTTTAACGCATAGTAGTTTATATAAAAACCGTTCTGATCATACCGCAATTTGATTTCTCCCCCCTCAAGGGCTTCACTGTAATGGCTCCCCAGAAAAGGTGCGAGCAATCTCTCTGAAAGGCTTTCATGGAAGTGCTTCCACTCAATATCAAAGAAATCAAAGTATTCAGAATGCTCCCCGTTCTCAAGCACATCCATAAGCATGGTATTTTCCCCGTCAAATGCCATGTGATTGGGTACGATATCCTGTATCCATCCCATCCTGAATTTTTTCAACTCTTCGATAAGTTCATTAAACTCATCCTCTGCGCCCAGGACGGGATTGAGGAGATTCAGGTCAACAACATCATACCCGTGGGAACTCCCTTTCCTCGCCTTGAATATGGGAGATGCGTACAGGTCCGAGATCCCAAGTTCATTCAGGTACGGCACAATTTTCCGGGCCTGTTCAAATCCGAAATCAGGATTGAACTGTATCCTGTATGTGGCAGTCGGTATTTTCATGATATACGTTTGTGTCCTCCGGGGTCTCTCATCTGATAAAGGGCAAAACTCTCCGCCCTCATTTTGACCCCTTCGTCCTGTTTTATCTGTCCCGGCAGCAGCGCCCCCGGACCCTGCCAGATCGTGTCCGAGGAATCCATTACTTTATTCCATCCGCCAGCCCGTAATATCGGTCCGGTTTCCATATCTGATCTGGTGAAATTAAAGAGGGCCATCACATGATTGTCCCCTGCCCATCTCCGCATGAAGACAATCCCTCCTTCACCTTCCCACACATCACACGAAGCCTTGTCGAGCTGTGAGAGGGCCTTCATCTCCCGCCGGAGTTTTATTAATTCCCTGTAGAGATCAAGCAAAACCGTATGGTCCCCTTCGTGCCTCCTGTCCCATTGAAGCCTTGATTCCAGATATGTCCCGATGCCTTGCGGGTCATGAAATCCCTGCTTCCAGCCAAAGCGTTCAAACTCTTTTTTGCGGCCCTCCCTGATGCCCTCGATGAGGTCCCGGTCCGAATGACTCACAAAATAGAGAAAGGGCGCGGTCTCACCATACTCTTCTCCCATAAACAGGAGGGGAATATACGGGGACAGAAGGACCGCGCCGGCCGCAAGTTTCAGGGACTCAAAAGAAACAAGACTTGATAACCGTTCACCACGCATCCTGTTTCCGACCTGATCATGATTCTGGGAAAACACGACAAAATGGTCTCCCGGCAGGTCCTTCGACGAATTCCCGTGGTTCTTCTTTCTGAATTCCGAAAACTCTCCTGAATATACAAATCCCTCCTGAAGAGACTTTATGAAATGCCGGGTCTGTCCGAAGTCAGCGTAATAACCATTGCGTTCTCCGGAAAGCAGCGTGTGGAGTGAGTGATGAAAATCGTCACACCACAGGGCGTCGACACCGTATCCCCCCATGTCCCGGGGCCGCGCCATCAAGGAATTATTCAGGTCTGACTCAGCGATCAGATAATATTTCCTTCCCCTGTCCGATGAATATTCTTCGACCCTTTCAGCAAGTTCAGCAAGAAAATGTTTCGCGCTCATATCATATATGCCATGAACCGCGTCAAGCCTCAACGCATCAATATGATAATAATCAAACCAGAAAATCGCGTTTTCAATAAAATAATTTCTTACCTCATTGCTGTACGGCCCGTCAAAATTTATCGCCTCTCCCCATGGGGTCCTGTAATGATCGGTAAAGTAAGGGCCAAAGTCCCGGAGATAGTTGCCCTCAGGACCAAGGTGATTATACACAACATCAAGAATAACAGCCATGCCTCTCTTATGGCACTCATTCACAAGATGCTTCAGCCCGTTGGGGCCGCCGTATGAATTCTGGACTGCATAGGGATACACCCCGTCATAACCCCAGTTTCTCTCCCCCGGGAACTGGGCTACAGGCATTATTTCGATGGCATTGATTCCTGTCTCTTTTATCTCATCAAGCCTGGAGACTACGGCCTCAAACGTACCGTCAGGGGTAAAAGCGCCGATATGCAGTTCATACATTATCATCTCCGATAATGCGACCCCCTGCCAGTCAGAGTCGGACCATGCAAACTCCCCGTGAGAAACAACCCTGGACGCCTGATGCACACCGCCAGGCTGAAAGTGTGATGCCGGGTCCGGCCGCTCCCGGTCCCCTCCAAGGAGATATACATATTGGGTCTCCGGCCCTATCCCCTCCAGAGTCACCCTCCAGTATCCCCTCTGCGCCCTCTGCATCGGAACAACTCGTTGAAGCGGAGCTGTGATTTTTAATGAGATCTTCCCGAGCAGCGGGGCCCAGACCACGAATTCAGATATTTTATCCTGATAATTTACACCTGTTATCATACGGTTATCAAATTACTCCGGAATAGGCATTTCAAATAATGTCCTGACCGCTTATTGAGTATAAATTGAGTCTGTGTATAAACTCAAACATCAAGCCGTCATGTTTCAGTTTTTTTGATCGTATGATTGACAAGAATTATCAGGGTTGGATAGTATGTTCATGAAAAGGGAACTCCCAGACTGAAAGGATTCTGATGTTATCAGATATATTACAGAAGTCTTTTTTAGAGAATCGTGTCCTGGACTATATTGTTTGTATCGCGATATTTCTGGTCGGCATACTCCTGATTCAGATAATAAAGCGGATCAGCCTGAAGCGCCTGAAGGCATGGTCAAAAAAGACAGCTACAACAATAGATGATTTCCTTATCGGGATTATTGAAACAAAACTGATCCCGCTGCTTTACCTCGGGGTCTTTTATCTCTCCCTTAACAATCTGACCCTCGGCCCTGTTGTGAGCAGGTATATAAATGTTTCCATTGCGATTATCATTACGTACTTTGCCGTGCGCCTTATTGTGACGGTAATCAACTACTCCCTTGAACAGTACTGGGTGAAAAAAGAGGTCGATGCCGGAAGGAAGGGTAGTCTCAAGGGAATTGTAATGATTCTGAAGGTGATCATCTGGGGACTCGGTATCACCTTCCTTCTGGACAACCTCGGCTTTCAGATATCCGCAGTCGTTGCAGGCCTCGGCATCGGCGGCATTGCCGTGGCCCTGGCAGCCCAGACCATACTTGGAGACCTGTTCAGCTATTTTGTGATATTTTTTGACCGGCCTTTTGAGACGGGCGACTTCATCATTATTGACAGTTACATGGGTACCATTGAGCACATCGGGATAAAGACGACAAGGGTCCGCAGCCTGGGGGGGGAACAGCTGGTTTTCTCAAATACCGACCTTACAAACTCACGTATCCGCAATTATAAAAGGATGCAGAAGCGGCGGGTGGTCTTCAGTCTCGGTGTTGTTTACCAGACAACGCTCGATCAGGTCAAGGAGCTTCCGGTCGTTATCAGGGAGGCGATTGAAAGCGTTCCGGATACGACATTTGACCGTGCCCATTTCGCGTCTTATGGAGATTTCAGCCTCAATTTTGAGATAGTTTATTATGTGTTGAGCGGAGACTATAATAAATATATGGACATACAGCAGGAGATCAATTTCACACTTAAGGAAGAATTTGAGAGACGCGGGATTGAATTCGCTTATCCCACACAGACGATTTTCATGGAAAAACCGGAAGCGACCTGTTAAAAGATGAAATACGGCACAAAAAAGATCTCAAAGGCAAGACTCGAAAAATGGCCGAACCCCTGCCCGGACAGGGATTATACGATTGATATAAGCTTTCCTGAATTTACCTGTGTATGCCCCCGTTCAGGTTATCCTGATTTTGCAACGATCAGGATCAACTATGTGCCGGACAAGTATATTGTAGAGCTGAAGTCATTAAAGCTTTATCTGAATAAATTCCGGGACCGGGACATTTCCCATGAGTCCGCAGCCAATGAAATATTTGACAGCCTCAATAAAGCGCTCAAGCCGCGCCGCCTGGAGGTTGTGGGAGATTTTAATCCCAGGGGGAATGTAAAGACCTCTATCCGGGTATCGACTGATCAGTGAAGCCCTGTTCTGATAAATCCGGCTGTTAATCAGAGAATCGACACAGTTACATCAATATTCAGCTGCACCTCAATGGTCATGGCGAGACTCGCGTCATCCGGGCTCCCCTCAGCACAGAATTGAAAAGATTGACTGCGATTATTCAGATAGTGATTTACAATAGCAGCTCCCCCTGAAGTAAAGGGCAGCTCGGACCAGCTAACGTTAGTAGCCGTCGGGATAGTGACTGAAGCTACTGTAGTTAATGAACCGGGGTTATTGGGATCTTCCATCTGGAGCGAACCGGAGATCGGCACTGAAGTTGTGTTATTAGTAATTCTGTAGCGTATCTGTTCAATCTCGATCGTATCGAAAACGTCATTCAGATCAACCCAGGCTGAGACACCATCCAGTAGTAAGTCCAGACTCGTCGCGCCGCATACAGGATTTCCAGTACCCGCAGCAGCAAGGGCACCCTGCCCTGTTCCACCTGCAAGGTCAAATGACCCGAGTGTCACATCCACATCCTCGGTATAGCTCAGAAGGCCGTTGTCATCGCTGCTGCTGCTGCTGCCGCATCCGTATACAAACACTAAAGACACCATGGCGAGCAGCATAAAGCTGAATACAGTGAATCTTTTCAGATGTTGAGGCTTATTCATATTTTCTTCCTTTCCCTTAGTTTAGTCGTCAAAATCTTTTTCACCTGTCCGGTGAAGCATTATGTATTATATTAGAGATGATACGTGGAAATAAATGTGATCCTGATCATAATATTATTCCCTCGCTAAAATGTCAATATTCTCATTCCCTTCCCGACACTCACAGCATTCTTCATGGCATGCAGCGTAAAGTCCTTTGCCTTTACAAATGCCTCCCTGACCCCGTAACCGAGTGCAAGCCCGGCTGTAATCGAAGCTGAAAACACGCATCCCGTGCCGTGGTATTCACCTTCAAGCATCGCACTCTCAAGCACCATAAACTCACTGCCGTCAAAGAGCATGTCCCTTGCCTTGTCCTCCAGGTGGCCCCCGGTGATAATTACCGCCTCCGGACCGAGCCCCCTCAGCTTGACAGCGGCCTCTTTCATCTCTACTTCAGTATGTATCGCCTTTCCCGCAAAAAGGCCTGCTTCATGAATATTCGGGATTATGACACGCGAGAGGGGGAACAGGTCTCGCTTCATAATGTCCATGGCTTTATCCTGAATCAGGCTGACTCCGGTAGAAGAGACGGCAACCGGATCAATCACAAGGTTCCTGAGCGAATATTCCCTGATTTTCCGGGCTACAACAGCAGCCGCATCCATGGAATAAAGCATCCCCGTCTTTATCGCGTCAGGAGATATGTCTCTCAGGAGTACGTCCAGCTGTTCCGAGATCATCTCTGGAGACACCTCTTCAATACGATACACGCCCCCGGTATTCTGTGCTGTGAGTACTGCGGGAATACTCATGCCATATACACCCATTCCAGTGAATACCCGCAAGTCCGCCTGAAAGCCCGCGCCTCCGGTCGGATCAGAACCTGCTATTGTGACTGCTGTTCGAGGTGTTTCACTTTGCATAAGGGTAAAATATCCATACCGCTTGACACAGGTCTATTGATATCCGTCCGCTATAGATTTTTTTGTAAGGCAAAGTTTATTATTTCATCAATGTTGTATTTTGAAGCAACATGTAATAATTTTCAAGGTCAAAGGAGCGTTTGTGCAGGAAGAACTGCTTGAAGTCGTTGATAAAAAAGGAAAAATCATAAGGACCCTTCCCAGATCGGAAATACACGGCAATCCTTCACTCATACACAGGGTCGTGCATGTCCTCGTATTTAACAGAGACGGGAGGCTTTTCCTCCAGAAGCGCTCAATGAACAAGGATGTTGCAGCCGGAAAGTGGGATACATCAGTAGGCGGGCACGTTCATGCAGGCGAATTGCTTGAT
>JAJRVB010000242.1 GCA_024277515.1 Nitrospirota bacterium
GGATGTATCAGGGGCCGTCGTAAAGACTGATAACACCGTCACAGGTGTAACCACCTGCTCCGGGGGAGGCAGTACGGACATCTGGAGCAATCTTGTCATTTCCGCTAATATATGCGATGGATGGGCATTGTACTTTGACACTATCGGTGAAACAACGGATTTTCTGGGCAATACACTGAACCATGCGGGTGAAAGGGTGTTTTCAAAACCCCTGGTTGTAGGCGGTCTGGTAGCAATCGGATCGTATATTCCTGGAGATTCCGCATGCTCTTTTCTTGGGGAAAGCAATGCCTATGCATTGTATTACAAAACAGGAACAGCATTTAACAGTTACGTATTCAATGAACAAAAAAATCAGACCAGTCCCTCCACTACAGTGGCCAGAACAGTAAATCTCGGTGAAGGAATGCCGTCTTCGCCAAGCGGACACAGGACGGAAAGCGGGACGGCCCAGGTATTCTTCCAGCAATCGACAGGCACGATCATCACCGCTGAACAGAAGACACCGATCAGCATCAAAAGCGCCCTGAAGGGATGGAAAAACGAACTGCTCCCATGACTGCGGCAAGAAACATATTAATAACCTCAATCCTGCTGCTGTCATTAAGCTGCAGTGAAAATCAGGGGACCGTCGCATTGCAGGGCAGTCAGAATCCCGCCGGGCCTCAAATATCGGATCAGTCCGACAATCTGACGATCGGCCCTGTAAATGCGAGAGCCCGGACAGTCATAACGCTCAGGACAAATAATCATGCCGTAAACAGCAGCGCCATTCACTGGTATATAAACGGTCGGGAAGAAAGCATGTCCAGGGGATTTCGTCTCAAATCCGTACAGCTAAAAAAGGGGGACAGCGTTCAGGCAGTCATAACGGACGGAGACAGGGAGTATAAGTCTAATGAGATTATTATCAAAAATACACCACCGCTGATACAAAAAGCCGGTTTAGCGCCTTCCATGCCTGTGGTCTCTTCCATGATAGAGACTGAAGTTACAGCTTATGATGCGGACGGTGACAATATTTCATTTCAATATCACTGGACACTGAACGGCAGATTCGCCGGAGAAGAAGGCTACATTAAAACTGCACTGAAAAGGGGTGATGTAATCATGGTTGAAATAACCCCTTTTGACGGTGAAGAACATGGACAGAGCGTCAAACTCAAAGGCAGCGTTTTTAATTCGCTTCCCACTGTGTCGGAAGGCGCCCCGGTCCTTAACGGCAATGTGTATACATATCAAATCAGGGCGTCAGACCCTGACAATGACATACTCACATATACGCTCGAGCAGGGACCGGAAGGGCTGAAGGTGAGTCCCTCGGGCCTCATCACATGGAAAGTTAACCGGGAAGACAGCGGGACCCATGAAATTAAAGTATTAATCAGCGATAATAACGGGGGCAAGATTATCCTGCCTCTTACGACACGCATCGATTTTCAGAATAGCGGAAAACAGTCCTGATGATTTTTCAACCCACCCGTCTTGTCCGCTGTACTATTCACTCGTAATACGTTGCGG
Source organism: Nitrospirota bacterium (assembly GCA_024277515.1). GTDB lineage: Bacteria > Nitrospirota > Thermodesulfovibrionia > UBA6902 > UBA6902 > JAJRVB01. Next base: position 1,522 of record JAJRVB010000242.1, read on the forward strand.
ATGAAGATTCATTCTCCCAGACAGTAACGGATGATATATTGCAGTCGCTATCTTTAATCTTCTTCTTTATCGATTCATGTATCCATTTTGCAATATTCTCGGATGAAGGGTTTATTTCGGTAAAGGGGAACACATCATTCAAAAAAGAATGATCAAGCGCAGCAATAGCTTCATTTACAATCGCCTTTAAGTCGTGAAAATCCAGAACGATCCCTATATCATTCAGTTTGTCGGAAGAGATCGTGACCTGGACCCTCCAGTTGTGCCCGTGCATCGCCTCGCACTTGCCTTTATACCCTCTCAGTCTATGCGCAGATGAAAACTGTGTCTCTATGGAAAGATCAAACATATAACCTCCGAAGTTAAAAGTAGTCAGTAAACAGTAGTCAGTAGTCAGGGAATCGGCATAAAAAATTACTCTGATTTATCGAATTTAAAAATCAGTTCTCCTTTTTTTGTAAGTCCATATTCGCGCGCAAGCTCCTCAACATGCTCCGGATCACTTTTCATGGCCTCTATCCGGTTTTTTGCCTCTTCGTTCTGACTTTTCATAATCTCTGTTTCTGCAAGGAGGGTATCCTTGACAGATCTCAGTTTTAAGTATTTCAGCAGTCCATTGTCTCCAATAATCATGTTTACCGTCATATAGATAAAAAACAGTATGCTGAACGTCATATAAACAAGACGCCTTTTCTTCCGCTTGTCCCGTACATGTTTGCGCCGAACATTTCTCATAACAAAACCTGTCTACTTCAAATTGTAAAAGACTTCTCTTCCCCTGAACTTCGCAGAATCGCCAAGCTCTTCTTCAATCCTGAGAAGCCGGTTATACTTGACTACCCGGTCAGTTCTTGACATGGAGCCGGTCTTTATCTGGCCTGTGTTCATTGCCACAGCCAGGTCTGCAATTGTAGTATCTTCGGTTTCTCCCGACCGGTGAGAAACGACCGCCGTGTACCCTGCCCTTTTTGCCATTTCAATCGCCTCGAGTGTTTCAGTCATGCTGCCGATCTGGTTGAGCTTGATCAGGATGGAATTACAGATCCCTTTTTCAATTCCTTTTGCAAATATCTCCTTGTTCGTCACAAAAATATCATCCCCCACAAGCTGCACCTTATCTCCGATAGCCTCTGTCTTTGCCTCCCATCCCTTCCAGTCATTCTCTGCAAGGCCGTCTTCGATTGATATAACGGGATACTTGTCTATGAGCTTCGCATAAAAATCTATCATATAATTGGAGCTGACCTTTTTCCCCTCAAATCGGTATTTTCCGTTAGAGTAGAGTTCCGACGCAGCTGTGTCCAGGGCAAGAAAAACATCCCTGCCGGGTCTATAGCCCGCCTTTTTAATCGCTTCAATGATCAGCACGAGCGCTTCTTCATTCGATTTCAGACTGGGAGCAAAACCGCCTTCATCCCCGACAGCTATGCTCAGCCCCTTTGACTTCAGCAGACTCTTGAGACTGTGAAAAATTTCGGACCCCATCCTGACCGACTCACTAAAGTTCGGGGCGCCCGCAGGCATGATCATAAATTCCTGTATGTCAAGATTATTGTCCGCATGGGCCCCGCCGTTCAATATATTCATCATCGGCACAGGCAGTTCACACGAGCTCACACCCCCGATATATTTATAAAGCGGGAGCTCAGCCTCCATTGCAGCCGCCTTCGCAACGGCCATGGATACCCCGAGAATGGCATTGGCGCCCAGTCTGCTCTTGTTTTTGGTGCCGTCAAGACTGATCATCAGGTTGTCAATACAGACCTGCTCGTCAGCTTCAATTCCTATGACCTTCGGCGCGATTCTGTTATTTACATTTTTTACGGCCTTCCTCACCCCTTTACCGCCAAAACGACTGTCCTTGTCCCTGAGTTCAAGCGCCTCTTTCTTTCCTGTTGAAGCGCCTGACGGCACAGCCGCTCTTCCAAACGATCCGGACTCAAGTATCACATCAACTTCAACAGTGGGATTGCCCCTGCTGTCGATAATTTCTCTCGCATGAACATCAATAATGTCACTCATTGATTACCTCCAGTTTTTCATTGTTTGGATTATCAAAAAGCAGTTTCTTCTCTTTATACGCTGCGCTGATAAATGCACTGAATACCGGATGCGGATCCAGTGGCCGTGATTTGAATTCAGGATGAAACTGGCACCCGAAAAACCATGGATGATCTTCAATTTCAATTATCTCGACAAGCTGCTTGTCAGGACTCATACCGCTTATTTTGAGTCCGTTCTTTTCCAATTCCTCTTTATAAGCATTGTTAAACTCATATCTGTGCCTGTGCCTCTCAAAAATTTCTTTTTCCCCATACGCCCTGAAGGCGTTTGTGTCCTCAATAACGACGCAGGGATACGCTCCAAGTCTCATGGTCCCGCCCTTGTCGGAATTCAGGTCCCTCCTCTGCACCGTCTGATTTCTGAAATCATACCACTCTTCGATAAGGTAGATTACCGGATACGGGGTATCTTTATCGAACTCGGAACTATTGGCATTATTCATCCTGCACACATTGCGCGCAAACTCAATTACAGCGCACTGCATGCCGAGGCAGATACCGAGAAAAGGGACCTTTTTTACGCGGGCGTACCTGACCGCTTCTATCTTTCCTTCAATTCCCCTCTCTCCAAAACCGCCGGGCACGAGAATGCCCTCGACTTCATCAAGATGTCTTTCCGCGCCGGATTTATCTATTTCCTCAGCATCAACCCAGCGGATGTCCACCTTTACATTATTGGCTATTCCCCCATGGATAAGAGACTCGATAAGGCTTTTGTAGGAATCCTTGAGTCCCACATATTTACCGACCATTGCGATCGTAACCGTATCAACCGGCTCCTTTATTTTTTTGACGACATTTTTCCATGATGTAATATCAGGGTCTTTTGTATGAAATTCCAGTTTCTTTTCGAGCAGGCTGTCGATTCCTTCTGCCTTCAATACAAGCGGCACCTCGTATATGGACTCAACGTCAATACATGCTATAACAGCGTCAATATCAAGGTTGCAGTGCAGGGCGATCTTTTTCTTTACTGACTGCGGCAGGGGTCTGTCCGTACGGCAGATCAGGATGTCGGGCTGGATTCCGATCGCGCGCAGCTCCTTTACACTGTGCTGTGTAGGTTTTGATTTGAGTTCCCCGGCAGCGCTGATAAACGGAACCAGGGTCAAATGCACATATATAACATTTTCCCTCCCCACATCATACCTGAACTGCCTGATGGCCTCCAGAAACGGCAGGCTTTCAATGTCTCCTATGGTCCCCCCGATTTCAACGATGACAACATCATAATCTGCTGCAACGGCCTTGATCGAGTTTTTAATTTCATCAGTAATATGCGGGACGACCTGAACAGTCTCTCCAAGGTAATCTCCCCTTCTCTCCTTCAGAAGGACATTATAATAAATACGGCCGCTCGTAAAATTATTCCGCTGTGACATGCGCGTGGATGTGAACCGTTCATAATGGCCGAGGTCCAGATCAGTCTCGGCCCCGTCATCCGTGACAAAGACCTCGCCATGCTGGAACGGACTCAGTGTCCCGGGGTCCACGTTAATATACGGGTCAAGTTTCTGAATGGTTACTTTAAGCCCTCTTGCTTCAAGGAGCGCCCCGATACCTGATGCAGCGATTCCCTTTCCAAGGGCTGATAACACTCCGCCTGTTACAAAGATGTATTTTGCCATTCCTCAGCCTTTCTTAAGTCTTCTTTAGTGTCTATGCCGAATGTATCAAATCGAGTTTCTTTAACCTTTATTTTCATCCCTGCATTCAATGCCCGCAGCTGCTCCAGTTTCTCTATCTTCTCCAGACGGCACTGCTTTAGTGATGAAAATTTCACAAGCGCCTCTTTCCTGTAGCCATAAATGCCGATATGCTTATAACAGTAAAGATCGTCTGTATCCGTGTTCTGTGCCCTGTGCTCTCTGCCATGAATGCTCCACTCATCCCTGTGATACGGGACCGGAGACCTCGAAAAATAGAGTGCAAAATCCTCATCATCCAGGACTGCCTTTACAACATGAGGGGAATACACCTCATCCATGTCGGTAATCCTTTTAACAAGCGTACTTATCGAGACCTTATCATCATTGTACAACAGATTCACCACGTCATCAATCATGTCCGGTTCAATAAACGGCTCGTCCCCCTGCACATTTATTATATATTCACACTCAATTCCTTCAGCAGCCTCAGCAATCCTGTCCGTCCCGCTTTCATGGCTGCCGGATGTCATTACAACCTTTCCATTAAATCGTATAACCGCATTGTATATGCGGCTGTCGTCGGTGGCTACCAGGACATGATCAACAAGACGCGCCTGGACAGCATGCTCATACACATGCTGAATTATTGGTTTTCCTTTGAGCAGGGCAAGAGGTTTTCCGGGGAAACGGGTTGCGTTATAACGTGACGGAATTATAACAACAACCTTATGCATAGACTACTTTACAACAGTTGTTGTATTAGTTCAAGAGAAAATGAAGATTGATGAAGCATTTTATAGAAAAACAAAAACATTTCGTGAATGACTATATGCCTGCCCGTATCGTTTCAACTCTCAATAC
>JAJRVB010000243.1 GCA_024277515.1 Nitrospirota bacterium
AATGCTTTTTATAGGTTGGACCGCAGCTAAACGTTTTTTTATGATTGATCAATGAAAATAATCGTAACAGGCACACGTGGATTCCCCGGTGTTCAGGGTGGAATAGAGAGTCACTGTGAACAACTGTATCCAGCACTCGTAAAACAGGGATGTGATGTCTCTGTTTTTACAAGGAAGCCATATGTTAATGCCGGACTCAAGACATTTAAGAATGTAAGATTAATACCGGTAAGCTGCCCCAAAAATAAATTTCTTGAGGCAATCGTCCATACATGTAAGTGCATATTAAAAGCCGGGAGGCTGAATCCCGACATATTGCATATACACGCGGTCGGTCCGTCACTGTTTACGCCATTGGCCCGTATCCTTGGGATGAATGTTGTCGTTACAAGCCACGGCCCGGATTATATGAGAAAGAAGTGGTCTCTGCCCGCCAAAATATTCCTTAAGTTTTGTGAGAGGATGGGAATGGTTTTCGCCAATGAAGTAATAACTATAGCAGGGAATATTTCGGATGATATTAAGAGAAAATACGGGAGAGAATCCAGGGTAATCCCCAATGGCGTTAATATCCAGCAACTGGCTGATACTGAAGAGTATTTAAATATGTATGGTTTGCATAAGCAGAAGTACATACTTGCAGTCGGAAGGTTTGTACCTGAAAAAGGGTTTGGTGATTTAATAGATGCATTTAGTCAAGGAAACTTTGAGCGATGGAAATTAGTGATAGTCGGTGACGCTGACCACGAAGATAACTTCAGCCGGGATTTAAAATCGAAAGCAGGCAAGAATAATAATATCGTCTTAACAGGATTTATAAAAGGCCGATCTCTGTACGAGATATACAGCCACGCCGGGCTTTTTGTGCTGCCTTCGTATTATGAAGGACTGCCGATTGTACTGCTTGAGGCAATGAGTTACGGGCTGTCATGCATTGCAAGCGACATCCCGGCAAACAGGAATGTAACGCTGGGTGAAGAGCGCTTTTTCAGGGTTGGAGACATAGACCATATCTCGCAAAAAATGGAGATGTTTATCAGAAGGCCATGGAGTGATTCGGATAGAAAACTGCAGGAGAATATGATTGCTGAAGAGTATAACTGGGAAACTATTGCAAAGCAAACTGTGAAGGTATATAGAGCTGTATTATCGTAGCCTATAACTCCTGTTTATTCTCCAAAAACAAACTGTGATTGTTCCGGTGGGAGAACTTTGACCAGTTCGTTAATAAATTCTTTTGCTATTAACGTGGCCTCCCTGAGTTGTTCTTTTCTGACAGGTATATCAAAGCGGACCATCAGGCCGACTCTCTGTCTGTTAAAAAGAGAGAAATAAAGCTGTTTTATCTTTTGCTCAATCCAGTTATCTGCTATTTTTTTGTCGATAATAATCCAGTAAAAACTGACATTCTTTTCATTTTCCTTAGTAGTAAACAGTGTTTGTGCGCTTATTGCCCTTCCCTGAATGTTAAATTCAGTTGTGCCAAGCTCTTCTATTTCGTAGCCTGCGGCAGTGAAGCAGACATTTGGATGATGAAAGTTGCCTGCATCCAGCATTATGAAAACAAGTCTCTGACCATCAGGGTTTACGTAGTCATAAATCATCGCTTCGCTGATAAATTTATTCCAGTTTTTGTCAAAGTCCAGATTTAAACTCTCTTTGATATCTCTGCCGGACCAGTCGGCAATTGTGAGTGGTATTGATAATTGGGAAATAAAACCTGTGCCCTCATATTGCGCCCGTGGGATCGCATATGCGGCAATGAGAGTTAATGAAAGTATTATGATGACAATTATTACTTTAGTCTTGTCCATAAAGATTCTTTTTATTGAGAAAAGTTCATTTATTTGGAACGCTTACTTTATTTAAGAGTGACTCGATGCTGATGAGTCCCATTATAGTAATAATAAACATGACTATCCCACTGAAATTGTGAAAAAATCCCTGACCTGCCTCTTCACCAAAATAAAAAGTTATCAGGCAGAGTGTAATTACCCGGACGAGATTGCCGAGTAAAGCGAGAGGTACGATGGAAGCGGTCAACAGGAACTTTTTAGGCAGGCTGCTTTTGCTGATATAAATGTAAATAATCCCGAGAGAGAGCAGAGTTATGAGAGAGCGGAATCCACTGCATGGCTGTCCCATAAAGATATCTGTATAACCGATCGTCAGCAGGAGCCCGTCCCGTGAAATTGGAAAATTCAGAAAACTGAGCACCTGTTCCGCGAGACTCGAAATACCATAACGCATGGGTAACGTTATGCTGTCTATAATTCCCATAGGCGGAGGGACGAGAAGCAAAAGGTAAAGAATCGGGAAAGAGAGAAGCTTTACCATCTTTGTTCCATAGAGGAAGTGGACTAAACCGAAAAGAACTGGTATAAGGGAGAATGCTGTTAATGATGCGTAGTCAAAGCGGGAGCCGAATATGAACAGGAGGATTCCGGATGAAAGCGCTGCAAGACCCAGAAAGTTTTTGCCCGGTTTAATGTCTTGCAGATGTTCCCGTATCTGATCCCGCTTGCGCCAGATCAGCCACAAAGACACAGGCAGGATAAAATACGAGTGGGTGTAATCAAGCAGGTCCCATCGAACACGGTACAGCTTGATAAAGCTCGGTGCGTAAATGATCGCTACAAGAGCCCAGATTATATAATGAACCATCTGTATATAATACCTTTTCCAGCGGCTGGAGACAAGCTGTATGATGTTACCGCGGAGCTGCCGGGTTTATTGCTATTTGACCGTCTTTTTTAGTTCGAGGTAGATGTCCCGGCTGTTTTCCTTTACCGAATACTCCTCTTTGAAGACCTCAAGGGGTATCCTTTCCTTCATCGCCAGTACGCGCTGCATGTTTTCCATAACGGCAAGCAGTTCCACAAATCCATCGTCAGCCGTATATGGGTACCAGAATGTTTCGAGTACGCATTCCCTTGCGGTTGCTCCTGACCCGAAACTGCCTTTGCTCTGCTTTACATAAATTCCTTCCTCTAACACAGTTTCACTCATACATATCCCCTTCCATAGAGATTTTTGAATTTTATATATTAACTCTTAAATTTAATAAGTTAACTAAATTATCGGACTAATTGTCCAAAATCTTTATCTTATACATTAAAATAATGAGAATTTTCGTGCATATCAACACACGGAGGGCAATTGTGAGTTTTTAACGCTTTGTGTTATCCTTTTAGGGTAAAAATTCTGAAGTTATCCAGCTACATGATCAGGTGTCGCGTTATAACCTTTCGGGATTTCTGTCTCCGGGGTTCCTCATGGAAAAAGTGATGCCTGATGGATTATAAATTAAGTGGAGGCCTAATGGAACATTTACTCGAAAAAATTACAAGACTCGAAATAGAGCATGACGGACTTGACCCGGCTCTTGTTAAACGGAAAAACGTCAAACTTGGTCTGAGGAACGTGAACGGCAGCGGTGTGGTAGCCGGGATAACGAGCAAGGGACAGGTAAAGGGCTACGAGAGAAATGCCAGGGGAAATAATGTCCCGGTTCCCGGAAAGCTTTATTATTGCGGGTATGATGTAGAAGATATCGTCAGAAATGTCGAGTCAGGCAAGAGGTTTGGTTTTGAAGAAACAGCATATCTGCTCCTTACCGGAGAGCTTCCGGATGCTGATGACCTGAAGGCGTTTACCCGGGAGCTTGACGCGCGCAGGTCTCTGCCTGAACAGGCGATGAATATTATCAGAATCACCTCGGAAAATGATGATCAGATGGGCGCCCTTCATGCGGCTGTATCTGTTCTGCACAAATTTGACAATAATCCAAAGTCTGTTGATATCAGGGACGTAACGCGTCAGTGTATAGACCTGATAGCGAAGTTCCCCACGATTATCGCCCATAATTACAAGGTAATGAGGCCGGGCGGACATGCCGGATCTCCGATGGTCAGGCCGAAGTCGGGGGTGAGTACGGCAGAGAATTTCCTGTATATGCTCGATTGTGATGTGCCTGAAGACTCTGCCGCGCATTTATTCGACATCGCCCTGATTCTTCACGCAGAGCATGGAGGGGGTAATAACTCAACATTTACGGTGAGGACTGTGTCTTCAAGTCTGACTGACACATACATGGCGATCTGCGCGGGTGTTGCTTCTCTTGCAGGCCACCTGCATGGAGGCGCGAATGAGGCGGTCATGAATATGATGGAGGATCTCAAGACGAATGTGAGAGACTGGAATGATGACGATGAGCTGAATCGTTATCTTGAAGGTATACTGGACAGGAAGTTTAATGACCGTTCGGGGAAGATTTACGGAATGGGTCACGCTGTGTATACCGTATCTGATCCACGAGAGATTATCCTGAAGGAAAAGGTGTCAAAGCTTGCTGAAAAATGCGGCCGGCTGGATGAGTTCCATCTGTACGAGAGGGTGGCGCGGCTGGCAGTCAGGTTGATCAAGACAAAAAAAGGCAAGAACGCCTGTCCGAACGTTGATTTCTATTCCGGATTTGCATATAACATGCTCGGGATCCCCACAGAGCTGTTTACCCCGATATTTGCCATGTCGAGAGTGGCAGGGTGGTCTGCTCACCGGATAGAGGAGATCGTGCAGGGAAGGCTTATCCGTCCTTCATACGTCTCTTCCCTGGACGATACGTATGATTATGTGCCCCTTGAAAAAAGGTAACCATTAAAAAACATATGGCCACGGATAGTCAGGATATTATTTTTGAACCGTTGACGGTTGTCAATTAAAAGTCGTGAACCGGGAACAGTCAAGGGACATTTTTTGACAGGATTGACAAGATTAACGGGATTTTATTGTTTTGGTTTTCCATCCTGAGTATCCTGTAAATCCTGTCAAGAGAAGAATCAGTGGCTGATGGCGGGCAGTGTGATTGTGAAGGCGGTTCCCGCGCCGATTTTACTTTCCACTTTAATCGTGCCCTTATGTTCAGCAACGAGTGTCTGAGTTATTGCGAGACCCAGTCCGGTCCCTTCTCCGGGTGGTTTTGTTGTATAGAAGGGTTCAAAGATATTTTTCAGGTCCTCCTCCGGTATGCCTTTCCCTGTATCAGTGATTTTGATCGAGATGTTTTTATTGTCTTTGTCCGGCTCAACGCTCAGGGTCAGTGTGCCCCCGTCCTTCATTGCATGTATGGCGTTCGTTATGATGCTAATTAATATCTGTTCGAGTTTGCTCCGGTTTCCATGCACATAACAGCTCCTGTCAGTAATATTTCTTACCAGTTTTATGTTTGCTACTTTCAGCTGGTTGGCCACGAGTCTTATCGAGTCATGCACGACACCGGCTATATCCTGTTTTTCCATCCGGGTTGATTTACGCGCCCTGGCAAAGTCAAGAAGGTTGTTTACAATCTCATGCGCGCGTTCACTCTGTGAAACAATGTCCTCAACATAACTGTTCAGTCTCGTGTCGGAGAGTTTTTTGATTTCCGCCTGCAGAATTTCCGCCCGCAGCGAGATGTTGTTCAGGGGGTTGTTTATTTCATGTGCCACTCCGGCCACGAGAAAGCCCATGGACGCCCGCTTTTCGGATTCCACGAGCTGTGCCTGTTTTTCATTCAGGAGGGTGAGGCTTTCCTTTAACGACTTCTGTGTCTTCTCTAAATTGTCGAGCATTGAATTAAAAGAGACGGCAAGAGAATATGTTTCATCCTGCTCTTTGATCGGTGCCCTGAGGTGTATCTCTCCTTCCGATATCTTTCTGGTAATCTCGGCAAGCCTCGTAACCGGCGCGAATATAAAACTTGAGGTTTTATATACAAAGAACGGTCCTATGGTACAGAGGAGGACAAGGGCGGAAAGCAGGAGTTTCTGCGTCCTCAGGATAAAGGAGTTGATCTTCTGTCTTTCCATTTCCGCTGCGTGCGCGGTGATCTTCTGAAGTTTCTCCCCTGTGGTCTGTATGCGCGCTATAAGGGCATCGCTCTGCTGGTATATGGCAAGAAGATTATTAACAGTATCAATATAGGGAACACATTCATAACAGAAGGGCGTCACGTTACTGATCTGTGAAAGTACCGTGCTCAGTTCACGGTATGATTTTTCATTGCGGAAAAGCATGTGGTTTTTTTCGAGAAGTCTCAGACGGAGCACAAAGCTTGTGGAAAGCTCTTTTGCCAGCTTTTTTGTGGCCACAAAATTTTCGAGCGCCTGCCCCTCGGTGCTGACTTTCCTTGTAATATCCGCTTCTTTCCGGAAATGGACATTCAACTCCTCTATGAGGTCTGCATATGCCGCTGCGGGTTTCTTCAGCAGGGATGCCCCTGCCATGCCTGTCTCGTCGTCGGTCTCCTGCGGTATTTTGGCAAGGAGAGCGGAAAATGCCGATATGGCGTTACGGAGACTGACAAGCTGACTGTTGTTTTTATAGAGGAAATAATTTTTTGCGTTTCGCCTGATCTCAAACACATTTTCTTTCAGGTCATCGGCAATCTGGACATAACCCTGTCTGTGTTTGACATCATTTATGTATCCGTACGTAAAAAAACCGCCGGCAACCGCGATAATCGAGGGGATGGAAATCCCGATTATCATTTTATGCCAGATCTTCAGTTTTATCATAATACAGTCTATTTAGGATACAATATTTCAGGACCTTTGAGAATGAAAACAGAAAAGTATAAATATTTATAATACTGTACATGTTACCGGCAACCTGATATAATAAGCGGAAATTTGCGGGACTCAAACGTATGCTGACATGTTTGTATAATATTTAACGATGTCCGAAAAACCGAGCAGCAGACTCTCCATTAAATCAATTGACGAGATAAGGCAGATGATTGAATCAGCCGGGATGCCCCCGTCTGCACATCATGCGGCCATCAGGGAACTTGAGGGACTTGCGAATGCAGACCCGGGGAGTGACGGGTATGCGGAGCGGCTGGCCTATCTGGACTGCCTTATCAGCCTGCATTCTGTTGAACATGTTGAGCAGAGTCATGATTTAGATGAGATAAAGGCGCTTTTTGGAGTGGACCTGCCCTTTTCAAGGCAGGCTCAGGACAGCATCCTCCAGCGCCTGACCTCGAAATTATCGCGTAACCATAAGAATCGTTATATCCTTATTGTAGATGATGAAAAGATCGCGCTTGACAGCTTGACGCATGCCCTTTCAACGGAGGGGTATACGGTCATTGCGGCGGGTAACGGAGATGAAGCTATCCGGCACCTGCAATCTATCCCTTTTGATGTTGTTATAACGGACCTGATAATGGGAGAGGTTGACGGCTATTCCGTGCTTAAGGAAATAAGGAGAAACCATCCTGATACGCATGTAATCATGGTAACCGGCTATGCAACTGTGGATACGGCTGTGGAGGCCATGAGGATGGGCGCCTTTCACTATATTGAAAAGCCGGTCAGGATTGATGAACTGAGGACCGCAGTGAAAGATGCCCTCAGGCAGAAAACGGCTTTATCAAAGGGCGCGGTCCTCTGTTTTTCCGGGTGTTCGGACGCGGAAAAAGAGACACTGGGAAGGGCGGTTACCGCAGCGCTGGGGAGGAAATTTATAAGGATATCATTATCCGGCATGCAGGATGTGTCCGGGATCCTTGGCCGGAGCAGAGTGAACCAGGAAGGCCGGCCCGGGTGTATCATAGAAGCGATCCTGGAGTCGAATACCTCTGATCCGGTTATTATGCTTGACGGCCTTGACACTATTAATCAGGGCAGCATCGGAGCTTTTACATCTGCCATAATGGAATTGCTTGATCCCGTCAGGAATCTTAATTTTGTTGACCGTTATGTAAACGCGCCCTTCAGTCTGTCCAGTGTCATGTTTATGGCAGCAGCGGAGGATGCCGGGAATATAGCGGGTCCTCTCAGGGACATCCTCGAAGTCATCGAGTGCCAGGGGCGGGAAGACATGATTTGAAAAGGGCAGCACTTATAGCCCGTCCCTGAAATTCTATATAGCTGAAATATTATCTGATGATTATGAAACGAGTTCACATTATATCTTTCGTAATTCTGGCGCTGAGTCTCGCGGGATGTTCTGCCGATGAAAGATGGGAAGGCCAGGTTTTTCCTGACAGGACCAAATTGCTGATGCACCGCAATGCAGGCACGTACGGGACACTGGAGGAGTGTGAATCGGCTTCCATGAAAATACTGACATCCATGGATGCGGTAGAGAAGGGCTATTACGAGTGCGGCAAGAATTGTGAAAAAGGCTCCTTTTCCTACAACATGAATTGTGAGGAAAAGGTCCTGGGTAATTACTATAAATAAGAATGCCGCATAAAAAAGGGAGCCTGTTAGTACAGGGTAACTATGCAGCTATGGGCAATAACAGATCAGAAATAGAAAATTAAAGATCAAAATTATGGAGGGGTTTTTATCGAATAAT
>JAJRVB010000022.1 GCA_024277515.1 Nitrospirota bacterium
AGATCTGTCTCGGCTGCCATACAAATATCCCCCCGCAGCTGTTCAATGACATAAAAAAGAATGAAGAGATATATAATTGCTTTTATTGCAGCAGGTTTCTCTATTATAAAGAACCCCCCTTATCCGACGAACAGTCCCGGGACCCTGCCCCGATCTCTTGATGTCCGCAAAAAAGCTTAATAACCGGCAGCAGATACAACCAGGCCTTTTTGAGGGGAAGACAGTCTCAAAAAGCGGAGAATACGCGGTGATGCATTGTGACGGCGCATCAAGCGGTAATCCGGGTGACTCCGGCATAGGAGTTGTCATTGAACTTTTTTGTGGTGAGCCGCCCTGCGGGGGGGAGACGGAAACGCACAGGATATCCGAGTATATAGGGACTGCAACAAATAATATTGCAGAGTACACAGCATTGATAAAAGGGCTTGAAAAGGCGATATCCCTCGGGGTCACCAACATTAAGATATTCCTTGACTCCGAGCTCCTTGTGAGACAGATAAACGGTATATATAAAGTTAAAAATAAAAATCTGCAGCTGCTTTGGGCGCGGGTCATGAGCATGCTAAAGGAGTTTGATACTTACCGGGTCGTGCATGTGCGCAGGGAGTATAATAAAGCCGCTGACGCCCTTGCGACACAGGGTGTCAGGAAAAAGGAAGGGCGGTAGGTACGGCAGATTTTTTGCGGTATTGATTTTTTTCTGGACAGGGCTTGTTGGAGTTGTTATAATTCTAAATACTTCTCGTAAACATATCATCATGATTATGAAGGAAGTCATGAAATAACAACAATAGAGAAGAGGTTTCTTTCATGATAAGGTACATGAGATGTGCATGTGTAACCTGTTGTAAAAAAGCATTTTAATATATCGAGCAAGGAATAAAGAATTATACAATCACAATTTTAATTGCAGCGGCGGCGGTTAATCCCCACCTTTGGTTAGGCATGGAGCTTAACGTAACAGGCGGTGAATTTGACCCCGCCTTTTTTTGTGATCATTCTGCTTTTCCCGGGTCAATCAATGAAAATAATTAAAAAATTATACGACTGGGTATTACACTGGGCAGAGACGCCGTATGCCGTGCCTGCGCTTTTTTTGCTCGCATTCAGTGAATCATCTTTTTTCCCTGTACCGCCTGATGTACTGTTGATAACACTGGCCATCTCGATTCCCAAAAAGTCATTCAAATTTGCACTGATATGCATGGTCGGATCTGTCCTGGGCGGTATTCTTGGGTATGGTATAGGCCATTTTGGATATGAGGCGATCGGAAAGCCCATAGTGGATTTTTACCATGGGCAGGATATTATGAATGCGATAAAGTCACAGTATGAGCAGCATGGATTCGTCGGAATTCTTATTGCCGCGGTCACACCGATTCCCTATAAAGTCTTCACCATCGCTTCAGTAGTTTTCGAGTTTGATTTCTGGCTGTTTGTTGTTGCTTCAATTCTGGGAAGGAGCACCCGCTTTTTCCTTGTGGCAGGGCTTATCTGGAAATTCGGTCCTTCAATAAAGACCTTTATCGACAAATATTTCAATTTATTAAGTTATGCATTTATTGTTCTGCTTGTCGGAGGCTTTATCCTTATTAAGTATGTATTTTAACATTTTTCAAGTAATGAACCATAAGGCGCGCTGAACATCCTTGCGTCAGGCAGATCCGCGCATTCTTTTTACAGGACGTATTCTCTTTCCAATACCATTATCTCACAGCATATTTTAAATATCCGCTGTTAATATTGACATAGTTGTAATAACTAATGTGGACGGTGCCGTCAGATGCCACCAGGATGGATGAGTATTCACCGACCGCGGCTGTACTGTCGACTGTTTCCGTGTCAAATGACCCTGATGTGCCCGACGCATATTTGAGGTTTTCATTATCGTAATCATAATAACTGAAGTGAACAGTGCCGTCAGATTCAACTGCTATGGATGAGTACTCACCCACATCGGCTGAACTGTCGATGGTTTCAGAAGTAAAGGCGCCGGATCTGCCCGTTGCGTATTTCAGGTTGCTGTTGTCCACGTCATAATAGCTGATATGTACCGTACCGTCAGATGCGATCGCGATTGATGAATTTTCTCCAACATCAGCAGAGCTGTCAACCGTCTCCGGGCTGAATGATGAGGCCGTGCCGGTTGCATATTTAAGGGTGCCGTTATTTATGTCATAGTAGCTGATATGCACTGACCTGTCAGGAGCGACTGCGATTGAGGAGTACATACCTGCATCCGAAGCGCTGTCAACCACTTCAGAGGTAAATGAGCCGGCTGTCCCTCTGGCATATTTAAGGGTGCCGTTATCATAATCATAATAACTGATATGAACGGTACCGTCTGTTTCAACCGCGAGAGAGGCATATTCCCCGACATCTGCGGAATTGTCAACAACTTCGGCGCTCCAGTTTGTCGTTTGAGTACAGTCTGACGCGCCGGAGCAGACCGCGTATTTAAGAGCGCCATTGTCAAAATCATAATAGCTGATGTGAACGGTGCCGTCTGTTTCAACCGCGATGGAGGCATGCATACCTACATCGCCTGTGCTGTCAATTATTGCAATGTTCCACGAAGATCCATCGTGAAAGGCATACTTGAGATTTCCGTTTTCAGCGTCATAATATGCGATATGGATTGATCCCGGGGCGATGGAAGTATACCAGCCAACATCTCCGTTATTGTCAATCACAGACGTAGAAAAAGCCGTGCCGGACACCGGCGTCCCGGAAGATGAAGATGCGGGTGGGGAAGAACTTCCGCTTCCGCCTCCTCCTCCGCAGGAGACTGTCAGTGCGAAAACGAAGAGGAGGCATAATAAAGTTTCTGTGTACTGGCTTATGTTATTATTTTTTATCAATATAAAAATCCTCCAGCCATTTTTGTCACCGGGTCCCTTACATCCCTGTCTTTAAAATCGGTATTTCAGCGGAATACTTTAACCCGGAAAATGCACTGCCCGCGTCTTGTTGTAATACGTCCCGATTTTATAGTATCCTAACGTTCATGGAGAGGCAATGAAATATAACACCCTGAATTTACTATGCTTATTGTGTGCCGTATTGTTTCTGTACTCCTGTGCTGCGGCGCCTGAAAAAGCTGATACCAGGACGCCGCAGGAGATAAAACCGTCTCTTCCGGAAACCGGGGAAATACCGCTCCATACAGAAGAAGAATCAAAATCTCTTAAACTCTTCAGCGAAGTGCTGGATATTGTCGAATCGGGCAGTGACAGGCAGTCAGTGCTTCCGGAGATAGAAAAAATTTACGGGAAAATCATCAGGGAATATCCCGACGCGCCTCTTGCTCAGGAAAGCTACTGGAAATTAATTACTATTTATGTTGAAGATTATTCTCCCCCGGCATATGACAGGGCGGAAATGAGGTATCATGAGTTTCTCGAAAAGTACCCTGCATCTTTTCTCAGGGCCTATATAGAGGACACACTCGGCAACAGCTACTATAAAAACCGGGAATGGCAAAGGCTGCTGAAGTTGTCTGAACCTGCGTACCGAGCATATATTGAGAACGAGCCGCGGCCGCGGCCTTCCATGCTGTTTATGTATGCTGAAGCAAGATATAATCTGGGCTACATAGACGAGGCGGTAAAAGTTTATAAAATTGTAAAGCAATTGTATCCAAGACTAATAGTGGGCATTAAATCAGGAAAGATGCTCGACAGACTGCAAAAGGGCAGCCCCTGATCTTATGCAATGTGCACCCAAACCATCCTGAGGAGAAATATATGAAATATCTGTATGTAATAATATTCATTGCCCTGAACCTTGTATGTTCCGTTGCTGCTGCAGGGGAACTCTCAGCGGAGGCGAAGGCATTATCCAATAAGTGTAATCTGGAAGCGCGGAATGCACTGATAAATGGAGATTTAGAGCTTGTTGAAAATGTATGTACACAGGCTATGAAAACTATAGGCTCCACCGGGAAGAACAGGAAATATCAGATAAACCCGATGCTTAATCTTGCCTATTCATACTCTCTTTCAGGTCAGTTTGAGAAGGCGGCCCCTCTGTATGACCGGGCAAGGCTTATAGGTGCGGAGTTTTATGAACCGGGCAACAGGATATTACGGGACATAGATCAACTGATTGAGGTGCATGAAAAAATGAAAAAGCAGCGTGCCGCAGAGTGAGTTTTCAGACTGACAGGCATTGCCTCTGTGGCGCCTCACCAATATTTTATATGTACGAATAGCATAAAATAGGACCAATGAATTCCTGCGTGCTTAAAATATGTGTCCTCTCATTACTTCTTCTCTTCATCCCTGGTGCCGCGCCCTGCGGTATACTTACAACTGATACGGTCTGGAGCGGTGATATAATCATCAGCGATAATGTCACGGTCCCGGAAGGTATCACACTTACCCTTCAATCAGGCAGTAAAGTATACATAGAACCATCGGAGATGACCGGGCAGGGGCCGGCATTACCCGGGATCACCGTCCGGGGCAGGATACGGATAGAGGGTAACCGCTCCTCTCCTGTAGTTATCCATGTGAAAGGGGAAGATTCTCCGGGCCTGTGGGAAGGAATCACTATTGAAGGCGGCTCGGCCTTTGTGCGGTGGACCGCGCTCCAGAATGCCGTAACGGGTTTCAATATATTGAATGGCAGGCTTGACATAGGCGAGTCAGTAATACGTAAAAACCAATACGGTATTGCTGCGTACAGGGGTGCGTTTGTCCGTGTGAAGAACACAAAGATAAGCGGGAACCATATCGGCGTAGTGGAGGTCAGGGGCTCAGAGGTAAAATATAGTGGTGTGAGTATCGACGGTAACAGAAAGAAAGACCTCTATTCCTATGGGAAAAAAGCATACAGGCGCGGGATAAAAAAATTCAGGGAAATATCATCCTTTAGCAGAAGTGATGCATCATGCCGGGACATATACCAGGATCTTCAGAGGGACTATTCACTCCCGGAGAAAAAATTGACACGAATATACGCCGGTGAGGTCCTTGGTAATGATACGATCTGGGAGGGCAGGATCCAGGTTGAGGGTTTGGTCCGTCTGGACCGGGATGCAAGGCTTGTCATCATGCCCGGCACTATTGTCGAATTCAGAAAAGAAGACTCCGATGGTGACGGGACGGGTGAGAACGGGTTGTTGATACACGGGGTATTGATCGCAAAGGGCACGAAAAAGGCCCCCATTATTTTCAGGTCAGGCGAGAGAGAGCGTTCCATGGGTGACTGGGACTCGATCATCATAATGCATAGTAACGGAGTGCTGAACCTCCTGGAGTACGTCCAGGTGGAAGACTCTTACGGGGGCCTGCATTTCATTGATTCAAATGTTATCGTCAATCAGGCGGTCCTGAAAAAAAATTACCGGGCCGTACGGTTTCAGAAATCGAGAGTTGAGCTGCGGGGAAATTATCTGTTTGAAAACATGAGCGGCATAGAAGCCGGGGAATCCGAAGTGTTACTGAGTGGGAACTACGTGTTTAACAATATAAATGGTATGGACTTTTTCCGTACAACCCTGAACGCAAAAAACAACAAAATATTAAAAAACAGCAACAGGGGTTTCAGGGTTACCGCCGGGACAGCTGTGGTGACAAAAAACATCATTGAATGCAACCGGTTCGGGCTTGTGATAGATGCTTCGGACAATGGAAGGTTCAGTGGTAATTTTATTGCGGGCAATTTTGAGACGGGCGTGTCTGTGCGGGACAGTGACAATATTGATCTGAGCGGCAACTTTATTCAGAAGAGCGGGTTGAACGGCATAAATTTAATATCCGTAAGCGGGACCGTGCGGGGCAACAACATATCGGAAAACGGCGAGATGGGCATCGCGATCCGCACATTTGCCGGGACAATAGCAGAAAACGCGATCGCGGGAAACGGTCTTTACGCTGTTGAAAATCAGGGTTCGCAGGATATCCTTGCGCCCCTCAACTGGTGGGGCGAGAGACGGGCCGACAGGGTGATCTATGATAAATTTGATGATAAAAAAAAGGGGATGATAATTTTCTCCCCTGCTGTCCGGTCTTCCGTGCCGTACCCCTGGGATTTCGGGACCATTAAAAAGGACATAACATGGTACGGGACCATTGCCGTTGATGAACATCTTGATGTTATCGGCGCGACTCTGAAAATTGCCCCTGGGACGCGGGTAGTATTCAGCAGTCGGGCGGGACTTCATATATCCGGGGGCCGGATCATCGCAAAGGGCAGGGAATACAGGAGAATCCGGTTTTTATCTGCATCAGGGGACCCGGAAGAGAAATGGGATGAAATTTTCCTTGACCGTGCACCAGGCAGTCTGTTTGCGTATTGTGACTTTGAGAATGCCCTGTGGGCGGTCCATAGTGAATTTACCGATCTGAAGGTCTCCAACTCTGTATTTACCGGAAATTTAGGCGCCATGAATATACGCGGGGGATATACCGCTGTTAGCGAATCAATCTTTACGGAAAACGAAATTGCCCTGCAGACATTTACTGCGAATGCCGTCATACGGGACAATGTCATATTCAATAACAATATCGGCTTCTATGTGATGGCAAAAGGCCGGGGATTAAAAATCCGAAACAACAATATCCATGCGAACAGAAGCTGCAACATACAGTCGGGAGATTATAACTTTCAGGACATTGACGCGAGGGGCAACTGGTGGGGAAGTGATGACCCGGCCATGACATTATGTGACGGACGGAGAGTACCCGGACTTGGCATGGTCATTTATGAACCCTACCTTGTTGAGGAAATACCCTTTGGGGAGGAAGAGGATGAGGCCGGAGGGCAGAAGAGTGACAGAAAGAACAATTAATATTATGAAAGCCATATATGTTATCAGTATGCTGCTGTTCTGTTACGGTGCGGCTGACGCGTTTGATGACCCGGCTTTCATTCGGGATGGAGCGCAGAGAGGGAATGTATATCAATATGATGATATTTTGATGAATAAATCGGGAAACGCTCAACTCCACCTAAGCACAGGGGGGGATTACTATAAACTTGCCGGCACAATCGTGGACAGAGAAGGTACTCCATTGAAGGATTATTATGTGATTGCATTCTCGGAAAGTCGCATTAGGGCAATCCCGGATTATATATCAGCCTGGACAGACAGCGATGGACGCTATGCGCTTTACCTCCCGGCAGGAAGGTACTATATCAGCTCTGCAGCTGAATTTCCCCCGGCACTGAAAAACAAGATGTTCAACGAGCTGATAATAGACGCTGATCCCCCGGATTTTAATATCAGAGTGAGCAGAAAAGTCCGGGCGCCTGAAAATACCGGTTCAATAAATTTAAAATAACTTTGATTATTCAGTAATCAAAATTCCCGCGCTATATTACTCAAGCCGTAAGGTAATTTCCCCCATATAACCCATAAAAATCCTTAAGTTTTCAGGACATCCTGCCGATAAATATATTATAAATCAGCATAGTGTAAAGCTAATTGACACATGGCATAATAATTGCAAATAATCATTACGATAGACAGCTATGATTAATGGAGATAATATAACAAAAATATTCTTAACCTTTGCAATTCTGTGTGTATCAATACTCATCGGCATATCAGGTGCAGCTGCCCTGGATTATCCCCATTTCGAGGGAAACAATATAGGATGTGATTCCTGTCACTTTATATATGGAACTGAATCTAATCTTTTACCGCCATGGACCGACCATGTCCCTGCAAACATCGATGACACTCAATATAATACACTCTGCTGGAGCTGTCATAATGACATTGAAGCATCCTATGTCAGGACTCATTCCAGTATTCAGACGGACAATGGGTATGGAGACTGGACAATGGACTGCAAAACATGTCATGACCCTCACTATCAGAAACAGTTCAGGACATATGGAGGCGAAAGCTATCTCTTTTCCGGCACTTCAACAGGCATATCTTTGACATCATTGACCATGGCAGGGGCCGGCTGGATTACAAATGCATACCAGGGCCTTGTCATCATTCCCAATGTGTCACAAAAGGGCGATGTCTACAAAATTGTGAGCAACACCGGCGACACGTTGAACATTGACGGTCCGGTGAATCTGACAAACGCAGGTGCGGGGAACACGTTTGCAATCGTATACGGAAAACTAATCAAGGGCAGTATTCAGACTATAAACAGCGGCAGCAGGCAGGTGAAATTTTTCAGGGAGAGCGGTGCCGGCTCATTCGCGGACGGAGACGGAGCGTACAATGGAATATGCGAGGCCTGTCATACACAGACAACGTATCACAGGAATGATGCAGGCGGAGACCACAATCATCAGTCAGGAGCAAAGTGTACAACATGCCATGAGCATGTCAACGGGTTCAAGGCGTCCTGTAATGGATGTCATGGTGAGCCTCCTGTAGACGGCGGCACTCTCGTATCAAGCCCCGGGGTAACCGGATCAGCAACTGCAGGGGGCCATGATCTTCATGTGAACACAAAAGGTTTTACATGTTCTGTGTGTCACTATAACAGCTCCGGCTCGGGTGTAACACACAATAACGCGCTTACTGTAACCATGGGATATTATCTGTTCAGCGGTGCCCGGCAGGGGGGCTCGTATGACGGTCAGTCGGGTGTATCATATAACACAACCGCCACATCCCCTGCTACGACAGTGACAAATACGGGAACGAAAACATGCTCAGGTGTTTATTGCCACAGCTCGGGACAATCGACAAGCGACAAAGATGATCCTGTCCCTTCATATGCGTCACCCGTTTGGGACGACTCATCGAGCGCGGCATGCGGAACATGTCACAAAGTGACAGAGGCATCCGGACTGAACAGCGGAAGTCATGCAGCGCACCTTGGCACTTCAGGTGTCAACGGTTGTGCGGACTGTCATCCCGGTGCAGCAAACGATGCTTCTGATTACAGTTCATCGAACCATATAAACGGCTCCATTGACGCGGCAAACAGTTATACGGCAGGGGGTCCCCCCGGTAATGGCTATGGAACATGCTCAACGGCTTCATGCCATGAAGACGGGACCGGCGCCACGGTTGTTACACCGGAATGGGGGACCATATCCGGGGCCTGTACCGTTTGCCATAACTCATCTCCGTCAACGGGGAGTCATTCGGCCCATCTTGATGAGAGCGGAATAGCATGCAATGACTGTCATGACAACGCTGTAGAGGGCACAACTGCTCCGGCACAGCACCTTGACGGCAATGTGGATGTGTTCGATACCACATCCGGTGACCTCGGTTACCCGGAAAACAAGACAAAAGTTTCCGCATATTCCAGTTGCTCAACGGCAAGCTGCCATGACGACGGCACCGGTTCATATGTTACAACCCCGGCATGGGGTACAAGTTCTACGGCCTGCGATATCTGCCATAATGCTGCGCCGTCAACGGGGAGTCATACAAAGCATCTGAGCGCGACCCGATATAATACGGCGGCCTGTGGAGACTGTCATGACAGCGCTGTACAGAGCACCACAAAACCGGACCAGCATCTTGACGGTAATGTTGACGTATATGACATATCTTCCGGTGACCTTGGCTACCCTGAGAACAAGACCAAAGGCTCAGCCTATTCTTCATGTTCCACCGCATATTGTCACAGTACCGGACAGTCTGCAACGGACGGAAGTTCCTCGACTCCAGCCTATGCATCACCGGTATGGGGCAATGCAGCAAGCGCAGCATGCGGCACCTGTCATAAAGTTACAGAGGCGTCCGGACTTACGTCAGGCAGTCATGCGGAACATCTCGGGACTACAGGCGTAAACGGCTGTGCCGACTGCCATGCTGGCGCGGCAAATGATGCCTCGGCATATGATTCAACAAACCACGTTGACGGACAGATCAATGTATCCAATACATATTCAGCGGCAGGTCCTCCCGGTAACGGATATGGTATCTGTTCAGCGGCATCGTGTCACAGTAATGGTCTGGGTGTCTATAAGGTAACACCTGTATGGGGGGATTCTTCTGCCGGTTGTAATGCCTGTCACAATGCCCTGCCTGCATCCGGTTCACACACCAGGCATGTTAATACATCAGCGACTGCGTACGGGTCTGTTGCGGTTAATTCAACATCCGGCAATTATGATTTCGGGTGCGGCAACTGCCATCCTGTCAGCACATCAAAACATCGTAACGGGACACTGGACATAACATTAAACAGTTCTCACGGCGGCACGCTTAAGTCGATGAATAATGTGTCTGATGATACTTCAGGCTATGTACAGTCGGCAGGCACATCGGTTACCTGTTCGGCTGCATACTGTCATTCAGATAAAAACGGTGCTTTTTCAATAACCCCGGAGTGGTACGGCGGTTTGTTTTCAGGAGATGTCTGCTCAAGCTGCCACGGCAATTCACCCGCTACCGGCTCTCACGGTTCACACGCAGTCGGGATTCATTATGACGGCATTTCCAGTGGCACGAGCGGACTTCTCCCAGCAACGGGGGCCTCTGGAGCAGGACATGGCGACGCGGCCACATCAACGACTATCAGCTGCAATATATGTCATAACAATACCATTGTAATATCCCGTAATGATAACAATACTGTTTGCAATACCTGTCATAACGCTGAAGGCAATGCAATTGGAAGTTCCGATCTGATCAGGACATATCACATTAATGGAACTGCCGACATTGCATTTGCAGGTGTTACGGTCAGGTCAAGGGCACAGATCAGAAATGATATAACAACAGTAACAGAGCTGAATACCTACTGGCAGAGAAACAACGGTTACAAGTTAGGCGCAGCATCTCACGACAGCTCAAATGCGACACTGGGCAGCACCGCGAGCTTCAGCAGTGGCACCTGCTCAACCGTAGCCTGCCATAATGGAAACCCGGTTGTGTGGGGCAGCTCCATAAGCTGCAACGACTGTCACACAGCATTGCCTTAACGGATATTGAGTAATGAATATAATGAGATCAGACAAGATAAGGGCTGATAAGAAAACATATATCATGTCCAATGAACCTGAGGTGGATTTGAGAGAACATAATACAAAAAACAGCTGTAAAAAAAGAGTGAGAACCGTTCTCATGATATTCTTTGTTCTGGGTATAGTTATCAATGGTTATGGGATTATTCAGAACGCATATGCATTCAGTGCAGGAGATGTCATATATATTAATGGCGCCTCTTCAGACTATGGTCCAGGCAGCGGACAGGATTTTACTCTTACGGTAACTCTTACGGATTTCGGAGGGAGCGGTGTTTCCGGGAAAGCCGGCGATGGTGAAAATGACGGCATTTATATCGACAAAATCAGAGACAAGAACGGCTCTGACGCGGCAACAACATTTCCTGTAAAGGACGGGACCGTATGGACGGATAACGGGGACGGGACATATGAAATAACAGGCAGCATTACGGGTTCAGGCTCTAACTCGCCATATATGATAGAACTTCGCTTCAAGGACCCTGCGAACGCTGACTATCAGCTGAGAGGTGGTTCTGTTACGGTAACAGCAGGGGGGTCGGCATCCGGCAGTGTGCCCGCGCTTTTCGATTCAGCCCCTGATTATACGTATTATCCGTCCGGATCGAATACTGTAGTTGCGACATTACGTCTCAAGTACCAGAACGGCTCTGGTCATGCCGGAGCAACATATGATTCCGGACAAAACATGGCAGACTCAATGACAGTGAGAAAAATCGAAGATGAAAATGGAAATAATATTGGTGGATTTAATCAGGGCGGCTTCTCCGACAATGGTGACGGTACATATGATATTACTATAGACTATTCCGGAGCCGTTAATAACAGGATATACCTTGTCAGATTTGAGTATATGTATGATGCAGCAGGCAATACGGAATTAGACACAACATTTGCATTTGAAGTGAACGACACTGAGGCGCCTGAGGGACCGGCAGGAACCCCTCCTTCAAACCCTGGATGTTCAGAATGTGCGGGCCCCTCGGATATTACAGCACCGACTCCAGGACCTGAGAACAGGACAACCATGAACGGATCGAATGCACTGCCGGGCAATCAGACAATTTCCGTTTCAGCACCATATACAAATGATGATAATGCAGACAACGGTGTAACGATCGGCTACCGGACTTCAGGCAGTGTCACATTCACCGCTTTCTGTAACTTGTCGTCAAACCACCGGGCAAGCCCGTATACCTGCAATATAACAGGCCTGACAAATGGACAGGCGTATG
>JAJRVB010000244.1 GCA_024277515.1 Nitrospirota bacterium
TCAATTATTTCATCCTTCACAAAACTGCCCTGCAGACTGTACTTTTTGGCGAGTGAAACATCGCCTTCTGCCAGCCGGGCAAGATATTCTTCATACGTTGCTTCCCTGGATTTCGTTTTTCGAGTGGTTTTTTTTGCTGTCAGTTTTTTCTTCACGGGCGCCAGGCGAAAGATATGCTGTCCATTGCATGTATTGCATTTGACCTTCCGGGGGGCATCGTCAACCATGGCAACAATTGTATGCGCCAGTTCCAGCTTGCACTTGGTACACCATGCTTCAATTTCCCCGCCTACAGAATAATTATCATTCATATGTTCATCCTTTTTTCATACAGCAGTTATGTATCAGAGTTAAATTCTGCCTATATTAACCTATTTGAATGTAAATTGACAGAGGCGGCACGGGAGTTGAGCAAGTATTCAGTTACGGGGATCATCTGAACATAAAAATGCAAAAACCAAAGATCAAAGTTAAGGAAAATATTTTATATTATAAAAACTTCCATAATTTTGATCTTTTATGTTTGATCTATACATTGCGTTATCATCATGCCTGACCTGTCAGCATAAATGAGACTGGAGAGCCGAACAGGCCGCAGGGTTATCCCGAAAGATATTCTTCCCATTCCATGGGGAGGGAGTGCTTTTTTTTATTATTACATTCCTTGCAGGCAGGGGCAAGATTGTTCTTTGTTGACTTTCCTCCGCGTATTATCGGCACAATATGGTCCATTGTGAGTTCTCCGGCCCGTACTTTCTTCCCGCAGTAATAACATGTTTCTTCAGAACACTTCTGCTTCCACCACCGGGTCTTCCGGAGGTCACGCGCCTTCTGCTTTTCCTTTTTGATCTCTTTTTCAGTTACTGTCGATATATAGTAATCCATACGCGTTCCGGCTGATAAAGAAACATCTCCCTGCAATCTCACGTGAGACGCATGCCTTTATTTTATATATTTTCGTAGATAACTTCACGTGTGTATCATTAACACAAATAATATAACAAGAAAAAAGCAGGTGTTGTGAAAGCAAATTATTTTCGATACCTTAGACGCAATACTAACCAATCTGAGCGTGTACGTTTTTATTCAAAACCTTCTGTATGTTATCTCAATTATTTATCGAGTTAATTATTTGATTGAACAATATCTGCTTTTTTTCGGGTCAACCCAAAAAAATGCAATCTGAAAAACGCGGAAAAGGAGACCGGGGGCCATGCAATCCATGAGCAGCAGAGACCGTAAGACAGCGGTGTGCAGCGCTCTGAATCTCTCCATAATGGCTTACCCTGCTGACACGAAGAG
This sequence comes from Nitrospirota bacterium, assembly GCA_024277515.1. Taxonomy (GTDB): domain Bacteria; phylum Nitrospirota; class Thermodesulfovibrionia; order UBA6902; family UBA6902; genus JAJRVB01. The sequence goes on from JAJRVB010000244.1 coordinate 1,303, forward strand.
GGTCGGCAACCGTACGGGAACGACGATTTTGCCGGTCAGCGTACAGACTCCTGTTCTTGTTTAAACACATACGATCATTCATAAGGGCAACACACCGGGTTATGCAAATTCGGCACCAGCCGGAAAATCATTGGAGCAAACGCATTGATTAATAGATCGATTTTTATGTTTTACGGGATTTAGAAGACATATCAGAGCATACAGACTGCATGATTAACCATACAGAGAAGAATCTTTCAGGTAACAATTCAGTTTCAGGTATCATCTGGACATGGAAATGTAAAAATCAAATACTAAAGATCAAAATTAAGGAGATTTATTTATATGATAAAACCCCTTCCATAATTTTGATCTTTTATTTTTAATATTTGATCTTTCGGTGCCTGCTATTATTACCCGTAACTGAATAGTTACTCTTTCACTGGAAAGCAAGAAAGAAGCCTCAGCATTTAATCCGGAGACTCCCCTGCCCTCAGGCGTCCGCACCTTGGCGGGGCAATGTCAGGATTCCATTTACCTGATTCATGCCTCTGCCGGGCAGTCTGCATGTCCGGGGAGGGCTGCAGGGTACGTACCTCTTCTATCAATTCCAGCATTTCATCCCGTGTATGGGTACGAAATGCCATAATCTTAAGTCCCTTTACCGCCATTCCCCTCGTATACCACCTGAAGAATTTACGAAAACGCAGGACACCGGTCTTCTCTCCAAAGTACGCTATATTTGCCTCCAGATGCCCTTTCATGGTTAACACGATCTCATCCGTATCAGGGCTGCATGGGACAGACCCGGTCTTCAGGTACCTGACCGTCTCACGGAATATCCACGGGTTACCGAAAGAGCCCCTTGCAACAGCCACACCGTCACATCCCGTATCATGGAAGAGCCTCCTGATGTGATGCGGTGTCAGGGCGTCTCCGCTCGCGATCACAGGGATGTCAATTGCCTCCTTCACATCCCTTATAACATTGCGGTCAACTGCGCCTTCATACCCCTGTTCCCTCGTCCTGCCGTGAATAAAAAGTCCGCTTATCCCCGCATCCCCGGCTCGCTGCGCCACCTCCACCGCATTCACGGATGATGCATCCCAGCCGGAGCGTATCTTGACCGTTACCGGCGCGTCAGCATGATCAACGATCACCTTCAGGAGCCTTTGCAGCTTCAGAGGCTCTTTGAGCAGGCCTGCGCCCTTGCCGCGGGACACCACCTTTCTGGAGGGACACGCTGCATTGAAATCTATGATGTCGAACGTATATTCCGCCGCAATATCAATCGCCTTCATAAGGGCATCCGCATCATTTGCAAGAAACTGGATACCGAGCGGCCTGTCCGCGCTTTGTGTAGCAAGCATCTTTATGGTGTTTTTACTCCGAAAACCCAGGGAGCCCGCGTTTATCATTTCCGTAAAGGCGAGTTCACATCCAAAGGACCTGTTGATCATTCGAAAAGGGAGGTCGCTTATCCCTGCCATAGGGGCAAGGACGAGAGAGGAAGGAATGTTTATCGCCCCGATTGAAAGCATAGTGAAATATTATACCCCGGAAGCCTGTTCATTGAAATGGAAAGTCGGGGGAGGAAATAAAAATGAGGATGCTGACATGTTTAGGGGACATGGCTGAAGTTAAAAGGCAGGCTTTTAAGATCAGTATCAGCATCCTCACATATCAGTATATCAAATTCCCCGCATATTTTCTGATTTTTTTTAAATTATTAAATCATCCGCCTGATCCCGGCATCAATCCCCGTATTTTGCCATAAAACTCTCATATAAACCCTTTACATAGGCCTTTTCTTCCTCAGGGGCAAGCTTCTCGAACCGGTCGAGGATGCTGGTCACATCCTCCGGGATCTCTCCCAGAAACCGTGAAGGGACCGATGGGACCTCTTTCCCGTATTTTTTCCTGTGGCCGGTATAAGTGATGAAGAGCTCCCTCATGGCACGGGTTATTCCCACATAGAAAAGCCTCCTCTCTTCCTCGATCCCCTCATCATTCCCGGCTGATTTTCTGTGAGGCAGTATCTCCTCCTCAGCGCCGACAATAAAGACTATGGGAAATTCAAGCCCCTTTGATGAATGAAAGGATATCAGGCTGACTCCCTGTCCTTCTTTTTCCTCTTTCTCCCCGATCATGTCCGTAAGGGCCATCGCCTCAAGGAAGCCCTGAAGGGAAGCTGAATTCCCGGACGACTCATAGCGGCTCATTGATTCGATAAAGCCATCAATGTTCTCGATCCTCCTGTATGCAGCCTCAGGGGTCTTGTACAGCCTTGTTAAAAAATCTCTGTAATGTATCTCATCAATCAGGGCCTCAAGGGTCTTGCCCATGCCGCCCTTTCTTGTGAACATCTGCCGGTAACGCAGGATAAGGCCGAAGAGTTCTTCCGCCGAGGCGGCTGCCCCCGGACTGAGTCCGTCGATCCCTGATGCCTTTCCAAAGGCATCAAGGAGACCGGATGAATGAGAGCGCGCAAAATCCGAAAGTAGACCCAGGGCGGACGGCCCGAGGCCCCGTTTCGGCGCGCTGACCGCCCGCAGCAGACTCAGATCATCAGAGGCATTCGCCATGATCTTTAGATAGGCCGCAATATCCATGATCTCCCTGCGTTCAAAATAGCTCGTCCCGCCAACAACTTTATAAGGGACCTTCATCCTCCTCAGGGCCGCTTCAAATGGTCTTGAGAACGTATTGGCCCGGTAGATGACCGCCATGTCCTCAAAACGGACGTTCCGGTCATCCCCTTTCACCGCGATCCTGCCGGCCACCCAGTCAGCCTCGTCTTCAGTATCCAGTGCCATGAATATATTGACTTTCGGTCCGTCACCCCTTTTGGTCCAGAGCGATTTTTCCATCCTCTTCGTATTATTCATTATCACCCCGTTTGCCGCCCTCAGGATATGGTCAAACGACCGGTAGTTCTGTTCAAGCCGGACGGTTACCGCGCCGGGAAAGTCCTTCTCAAAATCAAGGATGTTGCTGATATCAGCGCCTCTCCAGCCATATATGGACTGGTCGTCATCACCCACAACGCAGAGGTTTTTCCTCTTGCCTGCAAGCAGCCTGATAAATTCATACTGAATACGGTTAGTGTCCTGGTACTCGTCAACCATGATATACCTGAATTGATCGCTGTACCTTTCGAGCACCTCCGGATGTTCACGGAAAAGCCTGAGCGCGAGCAGGAGGAGGTCATCGAAATCAAGGGCGTTCATTGCCTTCATCGCCTCCCTGTAGCGGGGATATACAAAGGCCGAGGCATCTTCAACAGGATCAGCATCCGGCGCGTCATTGGGGCGGACAAATTCGTTCTTCGTCATGCTGATCCTCTCCAGTATGGATTCCGCCTTGAAACTCCTGTCATGAAACCTGATGTCCGACATGATATTTCTCATGAGCGAAACCTGCTCGGAAGTATCGTATATGGTAAAGTCCTTCCGGTATCCGAGGAGTTCTATCTCCTGCCTCAGTATCCTGAGACAGAGGGAGTGAAATGTTGATATCACCGCCCCCCTCTTCCGGCCCCTTATCATGGTGGCCACTCTCTTCTTCATCTCCCGCGCGGCCTTGTTTGTAAAAGTGACGGCCAGTACGGACCCTGCGCTGACACCCGTATGTATCAGATATGCCGTCCTCATGGTTATGACCCTCGTCTTGCCTGAACCTGCCCCGGCAAGGACGAGCAGGGGACCGTCCCTGTGCAGGACCGCCTCTTTCTGTCTCGGGTTAAGACGCGCTATTTCTCCGTATATATCCATTGATGATCAAATTTCCTTTCAGACACCTGTTAACCAGTTATGAGTATTGAGTTGCGAGTTATGAGTTTACTGCTTCCACACATGAATGCCGAACTTTTTGAGGTTTTCGGTTAAGGCGCAAAGGGGCAGGCCCATGACATTAAAAAAGTCCCCCTCAATTCTGTCTATAAAGACCGCACCCAGCCCCTGAATTGCGTACGCACCCGCCTTGTCCCGTGGCTCCCCTGACCTGATGTATGCACGAATCTCCTTCTTTTCCATCCTTTTGAAATATACCTTCGTCTCTACCGAGCGTGAGACAATATGTCTGCCGGGGATCTCAATAATCGTAAAACCGGTTATCACCGAATGCGGCCTTCCATTGAGCATACAGAGCATCTTCTCCGCATCCATGTCATCCCGCGGCTTTCCAAGGAGCCTGTTTTTAAAGACAATGAATGTGTCCGCAGCAATGATTACGGCCTTCCTCTGTTTCAGGGCAACTGCTTCGGCTTTTTTGCGGGAGAGGTATCGCGCTAGTGCGCGCGGTCTTAAAGACAGGGCCAGGTCCTCCTCATAATCACTCTCACAGACACTGAATTTCAGGCCGGTTATTCCCAGGATCTCTTTTCTGCGCGGTGATGCCGAGGCGAGTATAATTTTTTTCATAGCGCATATGTTAAACCATTCAGGCGCCTCAGCGCCAGGATGCAGTCAAAAACAGTTAAATAGCGGCGTATCCAAATTATGATTTTGCATGTTATTATTTTTCAGGGATGAACATATGACGCCGGACAGACAGACAATAACATGTGATCTTGCAATCATAGGGGCCGGACCCGCCGGGATGATGGCGGCCGTACGCGCATCTGAATGCGGGGCAAGGGTGGTCCTGCTCGAAAAAAACCATATGCCCGGGATAAAGCTCCTTATGACAGGGAAAGAAAGGTGCAACATCACAAACGCAGAGACGGATGCCCGGGAATTCACTTCCCGTTTCGGCAAAAGCGGCAAATTTCTTATGAACGCCCTGTATCACTTCGGCGTAGAGGATACCATAGAATTTTTTCATCGGCACAAAGTAAAGACAAAGGTCGAGCGGGGCGGGCGCATATTCCCGGCAAGCGACAGGGCGGGGGACGTTCATGAACTGTTCATAAGCGCTATAAGAAAAAAGGGCGTCACACTCCTTACTCAATGCAGGATAGATAAAATAATACTGAAAGGAAATGCCATAGAGAGTGTCATTCTCAAGAATGCCGTGGTCAGGTCGATAAACTACCTCATCAGTACCGGGGGCCTCTCCTATCCCCGGACAGGGTCCACCGGTGACGGGTATACATGGGCAAGGCAGATGGGGCATACCATCATCAGGCCGCAACCTGCACTTACTCCGGTACTGGTGAAGGAACAATGGATAAAAGATTTGGAAGGATTAAGCCTGAAAAACGTGCGCATCTCCGTATATCAGCATAACAGGAAAAAGTTTGACCGTTTTGGTGAGGCGCTCTTTACCGGCTCCGGCCTCAGCGGACCGATTATTCTGGACATGAGCAAATCAATCGGAGATTTGTTAAACAGCGGGCCGGCAGACCTGTATATTGATTTCAAGCCCGCGCTGGATGCAGCTCAGCTGGATAAGAGAATCCTTCGGGACCTGGATGGAAACAGGAACAGATCCATAAGAAACATCCTTCCCCGGCTGCTCCCGGTGAGACTGGTCCTTCTCATGCTGAAACAGGCGGGGATATCTCCTGACAGAAAGGGGCACTCCATTACCAGAGAGGAAAGGATAAAGCTCAGGTCCCTTCTGAAACAGTTCCCCCTGACGCCAAAAGGCCTGCTCGGATTCGACAAGGCGATCATCACTACCGGAGGTATAGCCTTAAACGAGATTAATCCGAAGACCATGCAGTCGAAGTTGATCCGCAATCTCTATTTTGCCGGGGAGATTCTTGATCTGGACGGTCCCACAGGAGGATACAATCTGCAGGTATGCTGGAGTACCGGATATCTTGCAGGAGAAAGCGCGGCTGCGAATTGATATCCGCTCTGCACATGGGGGTGAAGCGTGAATACGCGGAAAGGAGGAGGCTACTTCTTTTTGTCCGTTTTCATTCGACTGCCGCCGGGACCTTTTTTCCTGAACATCTTCCGACCTTTTGTGCTGTGTGTCTTCTCCGCTGAAGCGCTCCTGCGCGTCTGCCCTATTGCACTCCTATGCTTTTGAACGCCGGCGTCCCTGCCCCGCGGCCCTGCAACAGACTTCCGGGGAGGTCTCGACCTCCTCCGGTAACCGGTAACGATCATTTCTTCCGTGAGCGGCATTACCGGGATTTTCTGTTTGATGTATTCCTCAACATCAGGCAGGGAGTGCACATACTGCTCGCATGCGAGACAGATCGCACGTCCGCGCGCGCCGGCCCTCGCGGTCCTTCCGATACGGTGAACATAATCCTCCGGGTCCTGCGGAAGGTCGTAATTGATCACATGTGTAACTCCGTCAATATGGAGCCCCCTGCTCGCCACATCCGTTGCAACAAGAATCGGCAGCCTGCCTTCCTTGAACCGGGAGAGCACCTTCATCCGTCTATTCTGGGGGAGGTCTCCGGTAATAGCGGCTGTTCCCAGATCATTGGCATTCAGTATGAGTTCAAGCCGTGCCGCTGCCGCCTTGGTGTTACAGAAGATCAAATAACGGCCATCCGGCTCACGCCTTAATATGCCGATCAGCAGGCCGAGTTTTTCGGATTTTCCAACATGATATATCTCCTGTTCGATCTCATCCACCGTGATTTTCTCCGGCGTTACCGAGATCTTTTCAGGCATGTTCATGTGCTCATAGCAGAGTTCCATAACGCGGTAGGAGAGGGTAGCGGAAAACAGCATGGATTGACGCTTATCGTATGGTGACATCCTCCTTAACAGAAACCTCAGGTCCTTGATAAAGCCCATATCGAACAACCGGTCCGCCTCGTCTATGACAAGAAACTGGGTCTTCCTGAGGCTGTACACCTTCTGCTTGAGATAATCGATAAGCCTGCCCGGGGTGCCGACAAGCACGTCGACTCCTCCTGCCAGGTCGTCGCGCTGCTTCTGATAGTCAATCCCGCCGAACACGGGTACAATCCTGAAGCCTGCTGATCCGCAGAGCAGTTTTGCTTCTGCATTTATCTGGCTGACAAGCTCACGCGTAGGCGCAATGATGAGCACCCGGGGTGACGGGCCGCGCTTCGGCGCATTCATCTTCAGCATGCGGGAAAACACCGCGATAAGAAAGGCGGCTGTCTTGCCGGTCCCTGTCTGCGCCTGCGCCGCGATGTCCTTTCCTCTGAGCGCGTCGGGGAGGGTGAGCGCCTGGACCGGGGTGCATTCAGTGAATCCCGCGGCCCTTATTCCCTCAAGAATTTCTTCCGGTATTTCAAGTTCTTCGAATGTCACGACTTATACTATACTCTTTACTCATAATTTCTGCTTCACTTGATAGTCAACACGCCCGGCGCAGCCGCTCAGAAAAAATATTTTTCGAGGCTTTTTATCATTTCCGTATGCAGATGTTCATTCGGAATTATCCTGAACTCGACCCACTTGTCGCTCTTGGTCCGCAGGACGGGTATGGCTGTGGAAGCAAAATAATTTTTATAATTCTTTTCAATTTCAGGCTCCGCATTATACAGGGCATCCATTATACTCTCCGCAATGTGCTGCATCTCGAATCTCTTTATCCGGTTCATCTGCACATGAGGGCTTAACGGCAGACTCGTGCCGATAAGGATAAGGTCAAACTGAAGGCGCATTTCGGGGTCACCTAAAATGGAGAGAAAGACCTGGCTCAACCTTGCCATAAAGGCCGGATCAGGGACCTCTCTTTTTGCAGGGTCCCTGAATATCAGGGCATCCTCAACAAAGATGGAGTTTGCGGAAAAAATAAGACCAACGGGTCTTGCCGAACCAAACTCTTTTTCAATAACCTGCCTGATACGCCGGTTAAATTCAATTCTCGGCTGAGCAATGGCAAGAGAAGGTTCCAGATAACGCTGTACCTTGACTTCCCGGTAATACAGGAGCGCGCTCAGGAGCAGGACCCCCATCAGAATCAGGCCCAGCATGTGCCCCGGCTGGGGCATCATTATCTTCAGCCGTCCGAATGCCACTAAAACCGGGCCTCCAGCAGCTTCAGCGACTCAAACACCGTGTGAACATCTTCATCCGTAATGCCGGAGGGACGATGCACCGCCCTGTTTCTCATACGGAGCATTTTAGAGAATATCTCCGCCTTGAATGGTTTGATCCGGCGGGCGCGTTCGAGTTCCTTCAGACAATCGGACAGCACGACATAGGCCCGTCCCATCCGCTTTCGGGTAAATGCCTTGAGGCGGACTTCAATATAGTGTCCAAGCAGAAGAGATGCGACTATCTTGTCTCCGGTTCTCATATACCGGAGCACCCCCTCAGGAGACACAGTGCCGTTGAGCAGGGTAATATTTTCACTCGACTCCGTCTCACCCGGTGCAATCTTCTGAATCTTTTTATAGATTTCCATGCACTTTTCATTTTCTTCCTTCTCAAGGTAGGATTCCGCGAGCTTAAAAAGGTCATGCACTGTTTCCACTGTTTCTTTCTGTTTAAATGCAAAAGAAAAGGCGCGCTGTATCGCCTCTTTTTTGTCATCTTTTTTATCCAGCACATCAAAATGCCTGACCCAGCGTTTTCCCTTCAGGACATTGTCCTTGGTAAAGCGGAACAGCCGTTCAGTGACCTCGTTCTTGTTCAGCTTACCGCTTATTACAATAATGTTCAGGGCGGGATACTCTTCAAAGATGTCAGGCAGGGCATCAATACCTTCACTCAGCCGGTCAAACTCAATATCAAGTGTGAGCAGGTCGTATGACTTGGCCTTAAGAAGTTCCGTGACCTTCTTTATGCTGGAGGCCTCATTAAATTTTACATTTATGTCTTCGTCAATGAGCGCCTGCTGAATTTCAAGTTTCAGCAGTTCCCTGTCTTCAGAGCTATCATCTGCAATGAGGACCCTAAACATCGAGTGACTCCTCAACAAA
>JAJRVB010000023.1 GCA_024277515.1 Nitrospirota bacterium
AATCCATCACAATCCGTGGCCAAATGCTTTTTACAGGTTTATTGATAATAATTTGTTCTGAGAAAATAATAGCACACAAATACACTTTCTGCTATTTACTCTTTACGTCTACCGGCAAACTCACTCAAAAATAGAATGGGTGACCCCGTCACCCCTGCTTTTTCATGATGAGTATTTGCATTTTTGGCCAAAGGTGATATAATTTTTTCAGATTCATGCATCAGCAATCATAATCATATTTTCAGGAGGTATATTATGAAAAGACTTATTGCACTGCTGTTTTTACCATGTATATTAATCATCTCTGCATCATCTGCTGCTGCTTCGGATAAATCTTCGGACGCCATGTTTCAGATAGGACGTCTTGTTATTGCCGGGAGTATTGACAACCTGGAACCGGTCGGCATTGTAGATGCCTTTTCATCTTCCACAGAGCGGGTATACTGTTTTCTTGAAGCAAAGGAGATAACGGCTGATACTACTGTCAGCTTTGTCTGGTATCATGGAGAACAGGAGGTGGCAAGGGTCGACCTTCCGCTCAGGCAGGGAAAGAGGTGGCGTACATATTCGAGCAAGAAACTGGGCGGCCGCACAGGAGAATGGAAGGTCGAACTGCAGGATGCGGACCGGAATGTATTAGACACCGTCACATTTTCTGTGGAATAATCCTTTGCCGACCATCTGCATATCATTATAAATAATATTTATAGCCTTATAAGCTTGTTGACTATGCCGGTCTACTGTTTAATGATATATTCTGTAGATTCAATTGAATTGATTGAATATGTGGAATATATGAAGAAGATGAACGACTGATAGTCTCCTTTCATATGAGTCCCAGGGAGTAACGCTCTATGCTTTATCTTGGACTGGCCGTCGGTGCAATGCTCGGAATTTGTATAAGTATCATTCTCCTCGTATGTGTCAAGGAGTTTGCTATGCAGACAAAGTCGGACAAAAAGACCAGTACGGTTTTTCTTCCCGAAAAAAGAGGCCTCAAGCCGTCCCTGCTTGCATCCCTGCCGTCCAGAAAAAAGGAGAAGTGGCTCGGCGATGTAAGCCGGTAACTCTCTCCTTTTAGCTGGATGGGAAAATTGCAGGAGCACCTTGACAAGCTGCCGGGCGTTTTGTCTGTAAAGGGGTGCGAGTTTAACCGGCCTTTCCTTCCCCCGACGATAACCATTTAGTCTAAAGTAATAACGGCAACGCAAGATCAAATATTAAACATAAAAGATCAAAATTATGGAAGTTTTTATAATATAAAATATTTTCCTTAATTTTGATCTTTGGTCTTTGATTTTTTATGTTCAGATGATACCCGTAACTGAATGTTTACCCCCGACTTATACAAAACATTGCAGATGGTCCGATTTATTGTTACAATCTACTTGACCTATAGACCATTTCCCCTGCCTGTTCATACAGAGAGGGCGCAGTGAAGGTGTACAACCTGAAAAGAAAGGAAAAAACCAACATGACTGATCAGACAACCAAGAATCTGTGGGAAGCGCATAGCGGAGAATCCCAGGCCAGCCGCCGTTACCTCGCCTTTGCCCGCAAGGCTGAAGAAGAAGGATTCAGCAACCTTGCGCGGCTGTTTCGCGCGATAGCTGAATCAGAGACCATACATGCAATTAATCACTTAAAGTGTGTAAATGGTGTAAAGTCATCGCTCGAAAATGTGCAGGAGTCGCTTAACGGGGAGAAGGAAGAGTATACCGGCATGTACCCCATGTTTATGGACCAGGCAAAGCGCGATACAAATAATGATGCCCTCAAGACGTTTTACTGGGCAAACGAGACCGAAAAAGTACACGCTGATTTTTATGAAAAGGCGATTGAATCACTCAAACAGGGAGAGGACATCCAGGTTGATAATATACATGTCTGCTCAGTATGCGGCAACACCATAGCAGGGGACCTGCCTGAGAAATGTCCGATCTGCGGAGAAGGCCGGGACAAGTTTCTCCCGATGGATTAATATGGGCATGGAACCGGAAAAATGTCATCCCCTTGATGCCCGCAAAGAGCGTGACAGGGTCGGGGTGTGGGGTTTCGGCAATGTCTCGACTGATGTTGTGCAGTCTCTCGCAGCCGGAGGACTCGGCAAGGAGATTATATTTTACGGACGCCCCAAAGAGAAATATCCGGACCGGGCCGGTGCGTGGGTGGCAGACCTGCAGGCGAATACGGTCAGATGCCCCCGGATTCTCGGGACCAACTGTCTGGAAGATATGGCAGGACTCGATCTGATTTTCATAGGGGTCGGGGTGCCGCGCAGGGAGGGACAGACCCGGCATGATCTCCTCGCAATGAACACCGAAGTTATGGCACAGACCTCACTCGAAATACGCCGGCTTTATAAAAACTGCCCTGAGAAGGACCTGCCTGTTCTCATATATATGGGCAATCCGGTGACCAGCATGACCTGGGTAGGATACAGGACAACCGGTTTCCCGCGCACCCATGTCATGGGGCAGGCGGGAAATCTGGATTCCCGCAGGATATGTCATGCCGTCTCCGGATTGTTCGGCCTCTCCGGTAATGATATCCGCGGTATTGTTTTCGGCGACCACGGGGATTCCATGGTTGCAAGCCCGCGTTACTTTTCTGTGGGTGGTGTCCCGCTCGAGACGTTTGCGCGTATGGAACAAATTGACCTGCATGATATTAGTCACGTCATTGACAGGGCAAAAAAGGGCGGCACGCATTTCGTAAATGAAACCGGACGCAGTGCATCCGCAGGACCGGCGCGGGCAGCATGTGAAATGCTTCGATGTATCATTCTCGGGCAGCCCGAGGTCCAGCCTGTTGTGGCAATTATTGAAAAGGAATACGGCTTGCTGCACCCTGAAGACGGACTGGACTCAATGAGCTACGGGGTCCCGGCGCGTATCGGGAGTGGCGGGATTGAGAAGATATATGAGCTTCCTGTCGATGATATCATGGAGCAGCTAACCGCTTCCGCATCTGTGATCAAGGAGGATATCAGGATTGCGGCTTCTATCCTGAAAGACAAATTTTCAATCAGCATGTAATGAATTAACAACACACCCTGATCCTGAAAGGAGGCAGTTCCCACTGTGAGCAAAAACCATGAACGGATTCATATTGATGAAAAAAATCTGTGTCATCTCTGCGTTACGGAACTCGAAAGTATATATGCTGAACTCGATCTGACCGAGGCGGAACTCGAAATCCTGAGTGCGCCCAGACAGACGATTACCGTCCACTTTCCTGTAAAATTTAATGGTACGACCAGGATGTTCGTCGGCCACAGGGTCAAGTTTAATGATGCAAGAGGGCCTTCAAAGGGTGGCATCCGGTTTCATCCTGACCTTCAAGTGGACCATGTGAGTGACCTGGCATTTCTTATGGCCCTTAAATGTGCGGTGGTTGATATCCCCTTTGGCGGCGCAAAGGGCGGGGTCGTTGTGAATCCAAAGGAGTTGAATGCAGGACAGCTCGAACTGGTCACACGCGCGTATATCCGGGCCATCGGCGATTTTATCGGACCATTCAAGGACATCCCCGCACCTGATGTCTACACGGACGAAAGCGTGATGGTATGGATCCTGGATGAATACGAAAACATGAAACGTAAACATGTGCCCGCTGTTGTCACGGGGAAACCCCTTGAGCTGGGAGGAATAAAGGCCCGGCAATACTCCACTTCACTCGGCGGCATCTACGTGCTCGAAAAAGCGATGGAGAAGCTGCGAATTGGAATTCCCGGCACCCGCGTGGCTGTTCAGGGATTCGGAAATGTGGGGGAAAACGCGGCAAGTATACTCCATGAGAGGGGATACAGGGTCATTGCGGCGAGTGACTCCCGGGGGGGGATCATTAATCAGGACGGCCTGGATGTGCCTGAGCTTATAAAACACAAGAAAGACAGAGGCGCACTGCAGGGGTTTGCCGGGGCGCGGAGTATTTCGAATGATGAGCTGCTCCTGTGTGACTGTGATGTCCTGGTCCCTGCTGCCCTGTCTGACCAGCTGGACAGTGATAATGCCGGTAAGGTAAAGGCAAAAATTATTCTGGAACTCGCAAATGCTCCCACTAAACCCGAAGCGGACACGCTGTTTGTTGACCGGTCCATCATGCTGATCCCTGATGTCCTTGCAAATGCCGGTGGGGTGGTGGGGAGTTACTTTGAATGGATACAGAACATCAACAATGATTACTGGGAACCGGACAGGGTGCTCGAAAGGCTGAAGAATGTCATGACTGATGCATTTGATGCGGTATACGCCCTCTGTGAGCAGGAGAAGTCCGTCATGAGAAAGGCGGCATACAAAATTGCGATCAGGCGTATCCTGTATGCGGAAAAACTCCGGGGAAACCTCTGATCACTTATCCTGAAAACGGCTATCAGCCACTGATTTGCACAGATTAAGTCGATTTTCAATCAGTTGAAATGATATGGTTATATTATTCTATGAATGGTAATTAACTGGTACTTAACGCAGCGTTTTGATACAATTTCCGTATACAGGAGAAAAAGGCGCGGTCCGGTTAAACATCGTCTTTATTTATGCAATGCTAAAAACATCCGATCTTGTTGTCAAGGCACTCGAAAACGAAGGGGTCAAATATATATTCGGGATACCGGGCGAGGAAAACCTTGACCTCCTGAATTCCCTGAAAGATTCGAGTATCCGCCTGATCCTCACCCGGCATGAACAGGGGGCAGGTTTTATGGCTGCCACATATGGACGTCTGACAGGGTCTCCAGGGGTCTGTCTGTCCACTCTCGGCCCCGGGGCAACGAACCTGGTTACCCCTGCGGCATTTGCCCAGCTCGGCGGTATGCCGATGCTGATGATAACAGGACAGAAGCCTATCACCAAGAGCAAACAGGGCCGCTTTCAGATTGTGGATGTAGTTGAAATGATGCGTCCTCTCACAAAAATGTCCAAACAGATTGTTCATGGACA
>JAJRVB010000245.1 GCA_024277515.1 Nitrospirota bacterium
CTGGTTTTAAAAAAGAAGATAGGTGACAAAGGCCTTGCGCTGAAGGTTGAAGACAGAGTGAAAAAGCTTACAAAGATTAAGAAAGAATTGCTCGTAGAAGGCAAAATCGGGATAAGGGAAATAAAACGGGCACTCTATTAAATACTAATTATTGTCTGTGTATAAACTCAAACAATTGTCGTTTTTCTGTCATTCCGGCTTGTCCGGACTCGTTTCTTTAAGAAGGATTCCCGACGCGCTTCGCTTGCGGGAATGACATGCTTTTGAGCATTTGTTATATTTATACACAGATTATAATCAATGAAACCACTATGAAAAGGAGAGAACAATGGCTAAAGCAGCTGCAAGTCACATCCTGGTAAAGACTGAGGAAGAATGCTCAAACATTAAGAAACAAATTGAAGAGGGATCTGATTTTACCCAAATGGCAAAGGAGCATTCCCAGTGTCCTTCAGGACAAAAGGGCGGAGAGCTGGGTGAATTTTCACCGGGACAGATGGTAAAGGAATTTGATCAAGTTGTGTTCCGCGATGAAGTTGGAAAAGTGCACGGCCCGGTCAAGACCCAGTTCGGATATCACCTTATCAAAATTACGAGCAGAGGATAGAAGTCATCGGAGGACGGCAAATTTAAATATTCAAATAAAGCGATCTCATTATGTCTTCATGCAAACACAGCGTCCTCGTACTATTGCCTGACAGGAAGAACGTGCTGCGATGTCAGCACTGCCATTTGACGATAAAGGCTGATGAACTTGGAAAGAGCTATTGTCCTGAATGTTATGAAATAAATGGTAATAAACTGTTTGATTTTGAAGAAGTTGCAGCGGAAAACCCTGGAAGAGCGAGATACAGATGTGAAGCCTGCGGTCTGATTGTGGAAAGTGATTAGCGGTGAAAAAATGGATGGAAAAAAGAGATTAAATATAACGCGGGGCATTAAAGTCAGGATAGTATTAAAGCAGGACCAGAAAAGCGGTAAATTAACCGAAGGAGTTGTCAAAGATATCCTGACAAAATCCCCTTCACATCCTCATGGCATAAAAGTAAGATTAGCCAGTGGAGATGTGGGACGAGTCAAAGAAATATGCTGTGGAACTACTACTTATTGAAATGACTTAATATTTCAGACTTGTCGACTTTTGATAATGTAGCGGTGATATTTTTGTCCAGTCGGGCTTTTACTTCAGGCTTCAGGTTCGAGACGATCTGATTGTTTATTTTCTCCCCGGCAGCCAGATACCATTTTTTACACTGCTCATTCACAATTAAATTATCTATGTCCTTTGCTATCATTTTTATGATTTTCTTTTCTGATTCCAGTTCGATATTATGACGTTCTCCGGAGCCTTTTGCTGCTTCGTCTTTTGCGCCGCCTCTACGGAATCTTCCCGCAGCATCGCTTAATTTGTCCCCTAATTTGCCGTGTCCCTCGATAGAGTCATAGCTTTCAATCAACGTGATTCTTGGACTTTTCTCCAGAGCGTCTTTTGTAATTCTGTACGCCTTGAAATGCCCCAGGTCTGCCACGATTATTACTGTCCTGTCCATAAGATACCTTCCTTAATCAATAAATTGATCTGTTCTCCCTGATTTAAGTTTACTCCTTTTTCCCTGTACTGACAAATTTTTTTATTCAATCAAAAAATGCAGGTATTATTAACCTCTTGTCAAGTGCCTGTACTTAATCCGGTGGGGCTGGTCTGCGGCTGCGCCGAGACGTTTTTTCCTGTCCGCTTCGTATTCCGAATAATTCCCGTCAAACCAGACCGCCCTGCTCTCACCCTCAAAGGCAAGGATGTGGGTAGCGATACGGTCGAGGAACCAGCGGTCATGGCTGATGACTACAGCACATCCGGCAAAATTCTCCAATGCCTCTTCCAGGGCACGCATGGTGTTTATGTCCAGATCGTTTGTGGGCTCGTCAAGCAGCAGGACATTTGCCTCTTCCTTGAGCATACGAGCCATATGGACGCGGTTTCTTTCACCCCCGGACAACATTGAAACCTTTTTCTGCTGCTCGCTCCCGGAGAAATTGAAGCGCGACACATAAGCCCGTGAATTGATCTCCCTCTTGCCGAGCCGAACAACATCCAGCCCGTCAGTGATGACCTCCCATATGGACTTGTCAGGATCAAGATCATCACGGCTCTGGTCAACGTAAGCCGGTTTTACGGTTTCTCCGGTTTTAAAGCTGCCGGAATCCGGCCTTTCCTGACCGGTAATCATACGGAACAGGGTGGTCTTTCCCGCCCCGTTCGGTCCGATGACCCCTACAATACCTCCCGGGGGAAGGGAGAATGTTAATCCTTCCATAAGAATATTACCGCCATATGCCTTGGACACATTATCAGCGCTTATAACCACTTCGCCCAGACGGGGTCCGGGCGGGATATAGATTTCGAGTTCTTTTGATCTTTTTTCCGTATCCTGACCCAGGAGCGCCTCGTACGAATTAATTCGCGCCTTTGATTTTGCACGGCGCCCTTTTGGGGTCATCTGTATCCATTCAAGTTCACGCTGGAGTGTCTTCTGCCTTTCACTCTCGGTCTTCTCTTCCTGCTGCAGACGGTTTTTCTTCTGCTCCAGCCAGGATGAATAATTGCCTTTCCAGGGTATGCCCTGCCCTCCGTCAAGCTCCAGTATCCAGCCAGCCACATTATCGAGGAAATAGCGGTCATGTGTCACTGCGATGATTGTGCCGGGATAGACCTGAAGATGGTGCTCCAGCCAGGCCACGGTCTCCGCGTCAAGATGGTTTGTGGGCTCATCCAGGAGCAGGATGTCCGGCTTTTGCAGGAGCAGTCTGCAGAGGGCGACACGCCGCCTTTCACCTCCGGATACGACCTTGACCGGGGTGTCTCCCGGAGGACAGCGCAGTGCGTCCATGGCCATCTCCAGGCGTGAATCCAGGTCCCATGCATCCAGCGCGTCAAGCTTTTCCTGCACCTCTCCCTGACGTTCGATCAGTCTGCTCATCTCATCGTCTGACATGGGCTCTGCAAATTTTTCATTGATAAGGTTGTATTCATTAAGTGCATCTACTGTCTCCTTTACCCCTTCTTCAACAATCTCACGCACTGTCTTTGAATCATCCAGCTCAGGCTCCTGTTCAAGCAGTCCAACAGTGTGGCCGGGTGACAGGACCGTCTCACCGTCAAACTCCCTGTCCTTTCCGGCGAGTATATGGAGAAGGGAACTTTTCCCTGACCCGTTGAGACCGAGGACCCCTATCTTCGCTCCGTAGAAATAGGAGAGATAGATATCTTTCAGCACAGGTTTCTTGTCATAATATTTACTTACCCCGACCATGGAGTAAATGATTTTATCAGGTTCATTGCTCATGTTATGTTAATTCCTTTCTTTGACAGTGACAGCAGGAAGGGGTCAGGCACGGACAAAAGACAAATTACATGTCTAAACAGGCATGTGCAGGGGCATGGCGCGCCATGCCCCTGCGCTTATTCTATATTTGCGCCGACAACAGCGGCCATCTGCATCATGTTGATCGTCTGGCCTTCTTTCATGTTTGTAAGGTCCGTGAGCTTGCCAGATTTGCTTGTGGATTTTGTGTTTTTGAAGATCGGTAGTAATTTGGCATCAGCCACAATGAACTTGCCCGCATTCTCAGGCTTGCCGTTTTCACTCTTTGTCTGAAGTTTATTCGCTTTAATATAGTCCCAGAGTTTTTTGGTGATCTCTGTCCTTGGAAGCTCTGTTGCTCCCAGAAAATCCGCCAGTTCATTTTTCAGCTTTACCGGTTTACTTAATCCTTTTGCTTCCGCCATTTTTGACTCCTTTATATTTAGATTTAATCGTTCCTGTATTTTCCAGTCAATCTGTCAAAGTCCACAGCAAGTTTACAACAATACGCCTAAATATTGCCAATCTCTTCGGAAGGACATAGACACCATCCATGTTTCCAGGTTTTTTGCAATTGACAATTTTGCAAAATTAGTAATACTATTATTGCATAGATTGTTAAAATAGTGAGGTTATTAATACATGGTTGTTCAGAGAGATTTGATTAACATTCTTGGAACGTTTTTAATGCGCCGTGAGTATATAGCCATAACCGGCCCCCGGCAGGCGGGCAAAACCACGTTCCTTGAACTAATAACAGGGTATTTAATAAAGAATCTGAAAGTCAATAAGAACCTGATACAGACAATAACTCTTGAAGACAGAAGAATTCTTGCACAGTTTGATTCGGACCCTGTGACTTTTGTCCGCTCATATATGCCTTCAGAGCATACCGGGACTTTTCACCTGATGATTGACGAATTTCAGTATGCTGAAGAAGGCGGACAAAAATTGAAACTGATCTATGATACGGTCAAAAATTTAAAGATAATCATTACCGGTTCATCGTCTCTTGATATCAAGGCCCAGGCTGGAAAATATCTGGTCGGCCGGATATTGACATTTCACATGTATCCGTTTAATTTCGGGGAATTTCTGAGGGCAAGGGATTTGAGGCTTGAAAAAATCTATCAGCACAGAAGTGCATCCGTGAATAAATGGCTCCTTAAAGGAAAGCCCCCTGAGTTTAAAACAGGGAGCGATATGTTTCACGAAGAAATGATAAGGCAATATGAAGAGTTCAGCATATGGGGAGGATATCCTGCGGTAGTTTTATCCGGAACGAACCGGGAACGCGCTAAAGTGCTCAATGACATATACAGCAGCTATATATTAAAAGATATAAAAGGCCTCCTGGAGCTGGCTACTGAAAAAAACCTCTTCCTGTTGTCTCAGTATCTGGCTACCCAGGCAGGGAATATAGTGGTATATCAGAACCTGGGGCAGGCAGCCCGCCTTGATTACCGGCAGACCAGGAAACACCTGAATATATTAGCTGAAACCTTTATCTGTACTGAAATAAAACCGTTTTTCAAAAACCGGCAGAAAGAATTATCAAAAAATCCGAAGATATTCTTCTATGATATGGGGTTCAGAAACAGTCTTATGGAAAATATGAACAGCCTGGATAAACGCCCGGACAGCGGATCAATCATAGAAAATACGGTATTTATAAGACTGAATGAGTTGTATCAGGAGACCGGTAAAATAAATTTCTGGCGGACAAAGGCGGGTGCGGAAGTTGATTTTGTTTTACAGGCTGGAGGGAAGATAACCCCTCTTGAAGTCAAATATTCAGAATTTGAGAGGGAAAAAATATCAAGAAGCCTTGTGAATTTCAGTGGATCTTTCAAGCCTGAGAGAGGTATTGTATTGACAAAAAACTTCTGGGGCAAATCCAGAATCGGGAAAACCGACTTCCTGTTTGCTCCGGTTTATTACCTTTAATTTATATCAATATTCCGGAACTAAAGGCCCGCTCACAGCCATGATATTAAAAGTAATTTCCAGGTTGGGGAAACAGGAAAGCAAGGTGAATCAATGAAATTTGAGAAGTACCACATATCAGAGACAATTAAAAAGAACCTTGCACTGATGGGTTTCAACAGGCCTACGAACATACAGTTCAAGTCCATCCCCTCAATACTGAAAGGAGAGGATGTCCTGGCTGTTGCACAGACCGGGACCGGGAAGACGGCTGCTTTTGCGATTCCCCTGATCGACATGATCCACAGGGAAAAGAGCAGCAGGCGGTCCTATGGGATCAAATGCATTGTCATGGTCCCCACACGTGAACTGGCGATGCAGATCGGGGAGGTCTTTGAAAAGCTTGCGCGCCACACTAAGGTCAAAACCTTTGCTCTGTTCGGTGGCGTTCAACAGGACCCGCAGATTAAAAGGCTCCAGGACGGTATCGATGTACTTATCACGACCCCGGGGCGGATGTTTGATCTTATCAGCCAGGGGTATGTTGACCTCTCACGAATCAGGACCCTTGTGCTTGATGAGGCCGACCACATGCTTGACCTCGGGTTTATTGATGACATCAAATACGTGAAGAAGAAGCTCACAAAGAAGCACCAGACGCTCTTCTTCTCAGCCACGATTAACAAAGAGATAAAGAAACTCGCCTTCTCGCAGGTCAGGAGCTCTGCGATACGCATCCAGATAGCGCCTGAAGACCCTGTCTCAAAGAATGTCTCGCACTTTGTCATGTTTGTGGAAATGGATGACAAACGGTTTTTCCTCGAGAGGTTTATTAAAGACAATCCGGGAAGCAAGATCATCGTATTCGTAAGGACACGGGTACGTGCCGAACGGGTGGCAAAGGCCATGGAGAGGGTGCATATAGAGACATTTACTATCCACGGGGACAAGAAACAGTACGACCGGTCCGAGGTGATGAAAAAGTTCAGGGAGGGCCGCTGCCTCATCATGATCGCCACGGACGTCAGTGCCCGCGGGATTGACGTGCCTGATGTTGATTACGTAATCAACTATGATCTTCCGGACAAGCCCGAGAATTACGTGCACAGGGTCGGAAGGACCGGCCGCGGCATCAACCTGGGTGAAGCGGTCTCATTCTGCAGCAAAGAAGAAAAAGGACTCCTTGAAGATATCCAGCAGCTCATCAATAAAGATATTGAGGTCATAAAGCTCTACAAAAAAGATTACGATGACATCGCCGGCTCAGCCGGAAAGGACCTCACCCTGCAGGAAATGATCGATGAACATGAGCAATGGGAAGCAAACAGGAAGAAAAAAAAGAAAAAGTCCCACAAGACAGCAAAGAAGAAGAAATAAAAGATGTAGTGTGGATAATAAATGGCTCCCGGGGAGGGATTCGAACCCCCGACAAGATGGTTAACAGCCATCCGCTCTGCCAGCTGAGCTACCCGGGAACTCCATTACGGACAACGAATTAATATTATAAGGATTACATTCAACAAATTCAATAGAACAAACCCGCAAATTCCGGCAGAAATATGATATGATAAAGAAAGAGGTATTACCTTCAGTCACATTTCGAATTTCTAAATATTGAGTACAACACTAAAGAGGGGGCTGGCGTGTTGAACCGAAAACCCGCAATACTCGTCATTGATGATGAGGCCTGCGTGAGGCATTCTTTAAAATTTGTCCTCAGGGATGAATATAAGGTGTTAGCGGCACCCGGGGCTCTGGAAGGCCGGTTTTATCTTTCTTCCCAACATATAGATATCGTCCTGCTTGATATACGACTCAGGGGGACTGACGGGCTGCGCCTGCTGTACGAAATAAAACAAAAATTCCCGTATATCGAAATCATCATGATCACTGCCTACGCAAGCCTGAAAACCATACGGAAAGCGATCCGTTACGGAGCATTTGATTATCTTATCAAGCCATTTGACAAAAATGAACTCAGGACCGTGGTAAGAAACGCCCTCAAAGATGCAAAAAACAGGCTGGCAATAAAAAATGAACTCGACAAAATAAAGGAGTCAACCCTGTACCTGGAACACCTGATCGGTAATGCCAGACAGACGATAATAAGCAGCAGCAGGAATAGTATGACCGCCATTCTGCTTAACATACATTCAAGGGACGGCTACACATGGGCACATGCAGGCCGGGTCACACGGTTTTCAGCCCTTATCGCGGAAAAAGTGGGAATTACCGAGGACGAGATGCAGCGGCTGAAATGTTCCGCCTTTCTGCATGACATTGGAAAAGTGACCGTTGACGGGGCAATCCTGGAAAAAGAAAGCACGTTAACGGAACACGAATTTAACATGATAAAGAGACATCCTGAAAAAGGCGCTGAAATGATCAAGTCAACCCCCTTTCCCGATCTTATTATCCCCTCGATAAGGCACCATCACGAGCGGTATGACGGCTCAGGATATCCCGATGGCCTGACTGGCGAAGAGATCCCTTATACGGCGCGGATACTGGCCGTTGCAGATGCGATTGATGCTATGATATATTCGCCGGCAAGACAGCACACCTTTACGGCGGAGAGAGTCGAAAGGGAACTCAGGACACATTCCGGCACACAGTTTGATCCGGAACTTGTGGATGTGGTAATAAAGGAAAAGCTACTCTCTTTTGCCTAACCGGGCGAGTTCATCAGAGCAATCGATATCCGAAACAGTACAAAGCGCTTCGAATATATGGACAAGTGACGTGACAACCTCAGGTTTTATACGCAGTAATTTCCTGAAGACCAAAAGAAACGCTTCCTCTTCATCCGTCAGTTGCATCCCCTGATGGTCACCAATCAGATGAACAAATCCGGTATACCCGTATTCAGTCAGCAGGTGTCTGATTTCATTCGGGGTAAAACCGAGGGCCTCCACTATTTTTATGAATACGGGTTCAATCACCTTCTTTTGATGAAGGATAAGCTGCCTGCATGTTTCACGCGAAACCACCTGATGAACGGAAGAGTTGTGATAGAACTGTTCAACTGTCTCCCACCCCTGCTCATTCATCTTCCTTGTAAGCATATTGTCAGGGTAAATAATTTTTCGCTTCATGCTCTTGAGTTTAGCATGTGGACATATGTTTTGGCAACCTGCTTGGTATTTTTTGGCAACCTGCTTGACATTTAATCAACATTCAATTAAAATATCACTACCTGATTCATGCATCTCATATATACAGAAAGGCGCATTCATGTTTTCAGAGGAAGAAATAGTCATGCATTGCAAACAGTGCAAGAGCCGCTGTGATGATATGAAAAAATGTCCACTAAAAACAGACTGGCCGGAGGGCCGGAAACATTCCGCCTTCCCATGCATACCCGCTGACTGGAAAAATGCAGTGTCTGCCCGCTGCACATATATACAAGCAGCACGCAGATACTCCACAGAAGAACTTATCTCCGGACTCAGCAGGCTGAACAGCCATTTATGATTAAGATGTCAAAGGAACCTGTCAAATACAGAATATAGAACATCGGATGATCATGAGGGGACATGGTTGAAGTCAGGGTATCGTATGCACGGCTCCCATTGCAGCAGCATACTTTGCCTTCATAAACCGCCCTATCACATTTGGAGAGAAGGAAAGGAATTGAACGGATGGGCAGACAGATGCAACGAGTGCCGGAGTTGTCAGAGCGGGAAAAAGAAGTAGTTTCATGGTTAAAAAAAGGCAAGAGTTCATGGGAAGTGTCCGTAATTCTGAATATTACTGAAAGGACCGTCAATTTTCATGTCAGAAACATCATGCATAAACTCAATGCCGTAAGCAGGACCCAGGCAGTTGCAGTCGCAATGGAGCAGGGCCTCACATTCAGGGACAATCACTGAACCTTATAACACGGCAACCAGTCCAATAGTAACTATTCAATTACGGGTAATAATAGCAGGCAAACAAAGATCAAATATTAAAAATAAAAAATCAAAATTATGGAAGGTTTTTTATCATATAAATAATTCTCCTTAATTTTGATCTTTGGCATTTGATTTTTACATTTCCATGCCCGGATAATACCTGTAACTGAATCGTTACGTCCAATACCCTTTTTTCTTAGACATTTTGAGTATTACGTATTATTATTAAATGACGGCACATTTAAAACCCGGAGGACATGACTTGTCCCGTAAAAAAGCAGAACAAAAACCAGCCGGAACAGAAAAAACACTCACCAGCGCCCTCAGGGAAGCAGAGGAGCGGGAAGCCGAAATTCTGGCCATGTTAAATGTCTCCCGCAAGATCCTCGAGAACCATGATTTTGATACCACTGCACGATCAATATTTGACTCATGTAAAACCCTCATCGGTGCCGGTGCAGGATATATTGCCCTTCTTTCTGAAGACGGCACGCATAACGAGGTCCTTTTTCTGGACTCAGGCGGGATGCCCTGTTCCGTTGATCCGGACCTGCCGATGCCTGTTCGCGGACTGAGGGCGGAAGCCTGTCTCACCGGCAAGACAGTCTATCACAATGACTTTTCAAACAGTGAATGGACGGCATATATGCCTGAGGGTCATGTCCGGCTCGAAAATGTTTTGTTCGCTCCGCTCGTCATTCGCGGCAAAACAGTCGCCCTGCTCGGGCTGGCAAACAAGCCAAAGGGATTTAATCAGACCGACAGACGCACGGCAACAGCCTTTGGCGAGCTTGCGGCCATTGCACTGCACAACAGCAGGACCATGGAAATGCTCGAAAAAAGTGAAGCACGTTTCCGCTCTCTGGCGGAAACCGCAAAGGACGCCATCATATCGATAGATGCCGGAGGGAATATTATATACTGGAACAGGGGTGCAGAAGCCATATTCGGTTATTCCGGCAAGGAAATATCAGGGAACTCACTGAAGATCATCATCCCTGAAAGTCTGCGCCCTATTCACGAAGAAGGCCTGCATAACGCAGTCACCACAGAAAAAAACCGTATTATAGGAAAGACAGTCGAAATCGCCGGTTTGAGAAAAGACGGCACACAATTTCCAATGGAACTTTCCCTTGCGAGAGGCAGCACAAAAGAAGGTATTTTTTTTACCGCTATTATCCGGGACATCAGTGAACGCAAAGAGACTGAAAAGGAACTGCTGCATCATCGCGAGCGGCTTATGGAGCTTGTGGCCGAGCGGACAACAGACCTTCAGGCATTAAATGAGAAGCTTGAGAAGGAGATAGCCGAACGGATAAAGGCGGAAAAGGATGTCAGGGAGTCAGAGGAAAACTACCGGAATTTATATGATAATGCTCCGGACATGTACTTTTCGGTAAACAGCAAACAGAGAATCATCACCTGTAATGATACGGGGTCAGACATGCTGGGTTACCGGAAAGAAGAAATTATCGGTAAAGACCTTGCCTGCTTTCTTACTGAAGATTCCGGAAGAGTGATGAAAAAAGAATTCCCCCGCCTGCTGCATGATAAAGTCCTTAACAACCTGCAGATGACATTTATCAGAAAAAACAGCAGCACATTCCCGGCGATTCTCAATGTATACGCCAAATTTGACGGGGACGGCAGGTTTATGCTGTCAAGGGCGATAGCAAGGGATGTGACAGAACTGAAAAAGGCGGAAGCCGAAACCATGCGGGCAAGCCATCTTGCAGCCCTTGGAGAACTGGCAGCAGGAGTGGCCCATGAGATTAATAATCCCATAAACGGAATTATAAACTATACCCAGATCCTTGCGAATAAAAGCCGTCCTGGAAGCAGGGAACACGACATCACCGGCCGGATTATCAGGGAGGGAGACAGGATCGCCAATATTGTCAAGAATCTCCTCTCTTTTGCCAGTGAAAACAGGGAACAAAAGCACACTGTTCATGTCCGGGCTATATTGTCTGACGCACTTGCCCTCGCAGAAACACAGATAAAAAAAGACAGCATCACTCTGAACGTCAGACTCCCGGAAGATTTACCTGACATCATTGCCCAGCCCGAGCAGATCGAACAGGTCTTTTTAAACCTTATCAGCAATGCGCGTTACGCGCTGAACCAGAAATTTCAGGGAGAGCAGAGGGGAAAGACCCTCGACATTACCGCAGAAAAATTCGTTCATGATAACATGCACTATGTCCGTATTGTGTTTCATGACAGTGGTTCGGGAATACCTGATGATATAATAGGCAATGTATTGAATCCTTTTTTTACTACCAAGCCGGGAGGCATTGGAACCGGCCTTGGCCTGAGCATCAGTCATGGCATAATTAGCGACCACGGCGGACGGATGACAATTGAGAGTGTCATCGGTGAGTACACAAAAGTTATAATTGATCTGCCGGTTAAATAATAAACAATTTGAGACTATGGCAAAAATTCTTGTTGTAGACGATGAAGAAAGCATACGGTTTACCTTTAAAAGCTTCCTGACGGATGAAGGGCATGAGGTAGCTACTGCCCGCGCATATGATGAAGCCCTTGAATTAATTTCCCGCAGGGAGTTTGATCTTATGTTCATGGACATAGTACTGGGAGGCAAGACCGGCATTGACCTGCTGAAGGAAGCCGCCGGCAGAAACCTCCGCTGCCCTGTGGTAATGATTACCGGATATCCAAATATTGAGACAGTATCCGACGCCATACACTCGGGTGCCTTTGATTATATATTCAAACCCGTAAAGCAGGAGACATTACTTCATACTGCAAATATGGCGCTGCAGTACAAGTTCCTTCAGGACCAAAACGATGCATATCGCGCAAACCTCGAGGCGATCTTCCGCAGCGTAAAAGATGCCATAATCACCGTAGATAAAGACATGGTTGTGCTTGAAGTAAACGATGCCGCCAATAATATCTGCGGCATATCACGCGAAACTATTGGCAGGCCATTTGAAAGCATGCCGGCCCGTTGCGCCTTCAAGTGTCTCGGGGCGCTCAGGGAGACCATCAGCCTTAAACACCCGGTCGAAGTTCACAGCACGGAATGTGAAATCAGCAGCAGACAGAGACAGATCGTGACAATAAACACATCTCCATTGCTCAACACCAAAAAGGAGTTCTCAGGGGCAGTTATGGTCATCAGGGACAATACCCGGCTGAGCAGGCTGGAGCGGGACATGGGAGAACGCCTCCATTTCCACCACATGGTAGGGAGGAACAGGGAAATGCAGAAGATTTACTCTCTGATAGAGGACCTCGCAGATGTGCAGACAACCGTCCTCATAACCGGTGAAAGCGGGACGGGGAAGGAGCTTGTTGCCGAGGCAATACATCACAAAGGGAAGCGCAGCATGAAGTCCCTTGTAAAAGTAAACTGCTCGGCCCTGTCCGAGAGCCTTCTGGAAAGCGAACTTTTCGGCCATGTCAAGGGGGCGTTTACCGGCGCGAACAGAGACAAGACGGGCAGGTTTCAGAAGGCTGATGAGGGCACCCTGTTTCTTGATGAAGTGGGAGACATTTCCCCGCGCATGCAGCTGCGGCTGCTGAGGGTGCTGCAGGACAGGGTTTTTGAGCGTGTAGGCGACTCAACACCGGTCAAAGTCGACGTACGCGTGATAGCAGCCACAAATCAGGACCTCTCGGAGAAAGTCAGGATGGGAGAATTCAGAGAAGACCTCTACTACCGTCTCAAGGTAGTTGAAATCGCACTCCCCCCGCTGCGCAAACGAAGAGATGATATCCTGTTGTTAGTCGATTATTTCATAAAGAAATTCAATGATAAATTCGGCAAACAGGTCACAGCGGTAACTGAAGATGTAAAGAAAAGCTTCCTTGATTATACCTGGCCCGGAAATATCAGAGAACTTGAGCATACACTGGAGCATGCCTTTGTCGTTGTCCGTGAACATATAATAACCCCGGATAATCTACCTAAGGATTTTGCCTCAGGGCCCTCGGAATCCAGCACTGTTTCCCCTCATACTGCATCACCCGGACGCGAAGATATAGTTGCTGCCCTGAAAAGGGCCGGATGGAACAAGGCCAAGGCAGCGCGGCTGCTGGGGATAAATGTCAGGACAGTCTACCGGAAAATAGAAAAATATAATATTCAGACAGAAAAGATGTAATCCATGAAAGCATGACATGTCATGCTTTCATGGCAGCATGCTTTTGTGACATGTCATGCTTTTTCCATATCATATTAGTTTTCTGTCCCATTAACCCCTGCTGAGGGACAGGCCATCCTCAAATTAATTTCTTCATTTAAAACAAGGAGTTACAAGGGAACTATTTAGCAGACGTCAGCACTGTTTTTACTTTAGAGACAGGCCGGACCGCATATCCTGCGTTTGGCATACTTCTTGTATAGTATTAAATAATTAATGAATGGAGTTATGGTCCGGGAGGGCGACTAAATGCCGTTGCATGTTAAAAATAAACTCTGCCCGTATGTTCAAAAACCCCTGATGCAATGTTACTGTTTTGACCTGAACAGCAGGAACATCAACCCTGCAATTCATTATTGCGGCAACAATTATGAGGAATGCGAAATATTCAAAAATGAATTAAACCAGGCGGAGCCTTATAAACATATGCGGGAAAGCGTGTAAACATCACTCAGGACAGCGCCGAGTGCATGATTACATGGGAAGCCGCGGCTGAACTGAGATCATTTAATAAATATAAAATCATACATCTTGCGGGAAGGAGAAAAAATGCCGGGACAATCAGTACAAATAGACTCTAAGGAAGAAAGAGAAGACGGAAATATGACATCCCCTCACAGGGGGATGCGGAGGATTACTCCTTCAATAAATTACTCTGCCTATGATCCAATAAAGATGTATCTCCGGGACATGGAGTTCCTGCCGCTCCTCACCAAGCAGGGCGAAGTCGCAATTGCAATGAAAATTGAAAAAGGCAAAGAAAATATACAGAACGTGGTGTTTCAGGCCCCGTTTGTTCTGGAGGAGATCTTCCGGATTCCGGAGTTATTAAAAGAAAGCAGGCCGTCGGTCCACAATATGTGTTCCTTCGAAAAAATCTGTGAAGACCTGAATAAAACATTACAAACTGATTCGAAAGAGGATGCCTTGCCACAGGCTCCACACAACGGTTCCGGCAACCGGTCACACCACCTTTCCGAAGCATACAGGGCCCTTGCCGTCAAGAGTATTTTAAAGACAGTCAGGTCATTAAGATATCTTGCCGGGAAACGTGATACAGCGCTGAAACAGCAAGGAGCTGCCGGCAGGAAAAAAGATTGGGGCAGCATAACAACAGGCGGAAACAGGATAGCAGCGTACAATGCTAAAATAGTTTACAGGATCTCCGAACTTCATTTAAAAGAAAAGTCATGTGAAAACTTTACCGAGCAATTCAAGAAAATGGCCTTGCGTTATATTGATATTTCAGACGGCCCGGGGATCCCGTCGGGTACATTCCGGAATAATGCCGCAGAAATGACGGACATAGAGTCAAAGCTCGGCATAAAGGGAAATGCTGTAAATGAGGCCCTTAATGCAGTCCTTGATTATGAAAAGCAGGTGTATAAAGCAAAAGAATTGCTCATAGAGGCCAACCTGAGGCTTGTGATAAGCGTCGCGCGAAAATACATCGGGAGAGGACTTACACTGTCAGATCTTGTTCAGGAAGGCAACATCGGCTTGATGAAAGCTGTTGACAAGTTTGACTACAGGAAGGGATATAAGTTCAGCACCTATGCCACATGGTGGATAAAGCAGGCGGTCACCCGGTCGCTTGCGGACCAGGCACGGACCATACGGCTGCCTGTTCATATGATAGAAACACTCAACAGACTGACACATGTATCAAAGCAGATCGTCCAGGAACATGGGAGAGAACCGCGGGTCGAGGAGATTGCCGAACATATGGGGTGCAGTGTTGAAAAAGTCAGGGCAATCCTTAAAGTCTGCAAAGAACCGATATCCCTTGAAACACCGATCGGGAGCGATGAAGACACTCACCTTGAAGACTTTATTGAAGACAAGGCATCGAAGATCCCGCTGGATACGGTCATCAATCAGGAGTTAAAAAACGAGGTAAGAAAAGTAGTTGATTCACTTACCCGGAAAGAGGCCGAAATCATCAGAAAACGTTTCGGCATCGGGGATGATGTCTCTCTTACCCTCGAGGAAGTAGGCAGGCATTTCAAGGTCACCCGGGAACGGATAAGGCAGCTCGAAGGAAAGGCCATAAGGAAACTGAGGCATCCGCAGAGAAGCCAGACCCTGAAACTTTTCCTCGAGAAAAACAGATAAAAGGGATAATTATTTATATAAAAAACCCTTCCATAATCTTGATTTTTTATTTTAAAGATTTGATCTTTGATTGCCTGTATATTATTACCCGTAACTGAACAGGCGCCCTTCCCTCACCGTTTTTACTTGAACACTCCTTGTCCGACCTTTATAATTACAGCATGGATGTCATTACAACTCACCTGAATGCCGACTTTGATGCCCTTGCATCGATGGTAGCTGCCTCTAAATATTACCCTGACGCGGTCATTGTATTTCCGGGTTCACAGGAAAAAACCGTCCGCGATTTTCTGGCAACTTCACATATGACGCTGAAATCCAGGAAACTGAAGGACATTGATCTTCAGCAAATAACCAGATTAATCCTTGTTGATGTTAAAAGCCCCGGCCGGATCGGTAAATTCGCCGGTATTCTGAAAAAAGAAGGATTGATCATCCATATATTCGATCACCATCCTTTTACCGACAGCGATGCCAAGGGACAAAAGGAGGTGATCGAACATGTGGGCGCCACTACCACGATATTTACAGAGATGATCCAGAAAGACAGGATCCGGATCAGTCCGGCTGAAGCCACCCTCCTGATGCTCGGGATTTACGAGGAAACAGGGTCACTCATTTTCCCGTCAACTTCCGTGAGAGACCTTACAGCAGCCGCCTATCTGCTAAAAAAAGGGGCCAATCTGAAAATCGTTTCCGCCTTCTTCACAAGAGACCTGGGGCCGGAGGAAATTGACCTGCTCAACGAACTGATCCAGTCTGCAAAAGATTTTCTCATTCACGATATACGGATAAAGATTACAAAGGCATCCAGAGAAACATACATCGGGGACATCGCCTTTCTGGCCCACAGGATCCGGGATATGGAGGATGCTGATGCCATATTCATCCTTGTTATGATGGAAGACAGGGTACAGGTCATCGCAAGGAGCCAGACACCCGAAGTGGATGTATCGGAAGTAATCCATGAAATGGGAGGAGGAGGACATCCACAAGCAGCATCCGCCGTAATCAGGAACATGTCTCTCGAACAGACGGAAGCAAGTCTCCTGGGCATTCTTGAGAAAAAGATCCACCCTTCAAAAACAGCAGGAGATATAATGACAAGACCGGTAAAAAGCATCCCCTGGAACAAAACGCTGAAGATCGCGGAAAAGACCATGACACAGTTCGAGGTCAATGTGCTGCCGGTGATTAAGGACAGCAGGTTTTACGGGGTCATATCGAGGGAAGTGGTGGAAAAGGCCCTGTTCCACGGATTTGGCAGGAGCAGGGTTGCGGAATTCTGTACCACAGGGACACCCACGGTCTCTCCGTCAACATCAATAAATATTGTAGAAGCGATAATGATAGAACAGAACCAGAGATTCATGCCGGTAGTCGAAGGAAGTTCCATAATCGGTGCCATCACACGCACTGACCTCCTGCGGTCGCTCTATGAAAGCCTGCTCCGCAAGAACAGGATAAAGGGACACGAGCGGACGACTGACAAACCCTCCATCGGCAAAAACCTTTCTTCCCTGCTGAAATCCAGGTTTCCCGGGGAAATATATGATTTGCTCACGTTGTCCGGCAGTGTCGCCGAAGACCTCGGGTTTTCAGCATTCCTTGTAGGGGGTTCTGTCAGAGACCTCCTGCGCGGCGAATCAAATCTCGATATTGACATTGTGATTGAGGGGGACGGTATAGTATTTGCCCAGACCCTCGGCAAAAAACTCAATGCCAAAGTCAAGACGCACAGGCGCTTCGGCACTGCTGTCGTGATTACCGAATTTCTGAAGTTCGATGTAGCCACTGCCCGGACCGAATACTACGAATCACCTGCAGCACTGCCCCGGGTAGAAACATCTTCAATAAAGAAAGACCTCTACAGGCGGGACTTTACGATCAACACCATGGCCGTTATGCTGAACCCCGGACGGTTCGGAAAGCTCATCGATTTTTTCGGCGCTCAGCGGGATATAAAAGAAAAGACCTTGAGGATCCTCCACAACCTCAGCTTCATCGAGGACCCTACACGGGCATTCAGGGCCATAAGATTCTCTGAACGGTTCGGTTTCAAGATAAGCAGGCACACAATAAATCTAATAAAGACCGCCGTACGCATAAACCTCTTTGATAAACTGTCCGGCACCAGAATGTATGATGAACTGGGCCTTCTTTTTAGTGAAACAGAGCCTCTCAACGCCATCAGGAGGCTTGCGAGCTTCGACCTTCTCAGATTTATACATCACAGCCTTAAAATCACAAAGACTCTTGAAGACACATTTGAATCAATCCAGGAGACCATCGCATGGTTCAAGCTCCTCTTCTTTGAAGAGGAATGCAATATGTCACACCTGTTTCTCATGGCCCTGCTGAATGAATTATCACCTGCGGAGCGGGGCGAGGCGCTCCAGAGACTTTTTGTTCCTCCGTCCGCTCGGAAAGAAATACTCGACGGTATTGAGCAGTCCCACGCGGCCCTGTTAGGGCTGCATAAAGGGGCATCACAAAAAGACATATACTATATCCTCAAACCGCTCGACATGCCAACGGTCCTCTTCACAATGGGAAGGACAAAAGATGAGGAAAACAAAAAGGCCATCTCTTTGTATCTGACCACATTACGCAAAATCAAACCGGAGCTTTCAGGTAAGGACCTCAAAGAGATGGGATATGCCGCAGGACCTCTCTTCAGGGAAATATTGACGGCGCTGCTCGAAGCGCGACTCGACAGACAGGTCAAAAGCCGCGAAGAAGAGATCGCATATGTGAAGGAACATTTTTCAATCAGCACTTATTAGTTATCGGTTATTGGTATTTATTTGTCAACTGTCAACTGTCAACTGTCAGCCTTTAACTCAGCCTCCCTCTTATTGTATTTCCCGTTCCAGTATGGTATAAAACAGACTAACTCGAATATTTTAAAGGAGAAATTATATGAAAAATATAGTATACCGCGCTTTTCTTGTTTCATGTATTCTATTCGCCCTGACCGGATGCGACAGGTTCGGCGGAGAAACGTCTGACAGTCCTGTTATCGCAAAGGTGGATAAGGCCCCGATTACACAGGATGACTTTGTCAGGGAAATCGGCAGGGTCCCGGACTGGGCGCAGGGCCAGTTTGCCGGAACCGAGGGGAAACAGAAATTTCTTGACGAGCTGATCAAGAGAGAACTTATTTATCAGCATGCATTAAGAATGAGACTCAACAAAAACAAAGAGTATCTTGACAAGATGAGGGAATTTGAGAAAATGACCCTCGTCTCCATGGTGCTCAAGAAAGAAGTAGAGGAAAAATCATTTGTGGACGACTCCGAGGCCAGGGAGTTCTTTGACCAGAATGCGGACAAGTTCACCATAGGATCACAGCTTAAGGCAAGCCATATCCTTGTTGAAAAAGAAGAGACCGCAAAAGAAATAAATGAGAGGATCAAGAACGGTGAAAGCTTTGCTAAATTAGCCAAAGAGCTGTCCCTGGACAAGGGCTCCGCAGACAAAGGCGGTGATCTGGGCTATTTCAGCAGCGGGAAGATGGTGCCTGAATTTGAGCAGGCCCTGCTCCGTCTCAAGCCCGGAGAGGTCAGCGAGCCGGTAAGGACCCGGTTCGGCTTTCACATCATAAAACTTACCGATATAAAGAAAGGCAAACCAGCTGATTTTGAGCAGTCAAAGGACTCCATAAAGAGACAGCTGCTTGCTGAAAAAAAGAAAAAACTGTTTGATTCTTACATCGAAAAATTAAAGGGAGATTTCGATGTCGTTACGGTTGAGGAGAATCTTTCGACCATCACCCTCCCATGGGAGCAGGCTGAAGAACAGGCGCCCGAGCCTGACCAGCAGGAAACACCCAAAGCTGAAAAATCTGAGTAAAGTCTGTCACGCCATCATAACACAGGGGGTAATTCCCGGAACGAGTCGATTCCGACATGAATTACCCATGCAGCCGGCATGCACGCATCAACAAAAAAGACGGACCCAACTATGCCGATCTTCCCGGGGCTCATGCCGACCGATGGAGGGGAGCACCCCAGGCACATAGCAGGTTTTACCCGTCTGGGACTAAGATTATAAAAATATGAATTTATTGTCAATCTTCAAATTAATATTGTTAAAGAATCTTTAAAATAATATAATAAAAATTATTAAAGAAACAGGAGATATTCATGGCTGATGCAGCTCTTAAACTTTCAAAGAAAAAACTGGTTGAAGGACTTTCCGATCTTTCCTTTAAAGAAATAAAGGAGATAATGGATTCCTTGATCCGGAAAAAACTTTTCACCCCTCCAAAAGCCAGAACCCTGTATAAACAGGCCTCAAAAATTACCAAAGACAAAAAACTTTCTGAAGCTGTTGCAGAAGAATCGGTTAAGTGGTCAAGAGCAATAAAGTAGTTATCGATACAAATATCTTTATTTCTGCATTCGGCTGGGGCGGTAAACCGTTTGAAATTATTGAACTGCTTGAGTCTGCAGGAATAGTTAATTGTATTTCAGAAGATATTATTCTGGAAGTGAGCAGGGCGCTGGCATATCCGAAACTTGATTTTCCACAAAAACTGCAATCAGATATTTTAGAATTTATTAAGGGTAAAGAGGAATATATTAAAGCAGTGCAGGCAGGAATGTCACGCAATTATGAACCGATGGAGAAAATATTTACGACTGTTACCTGTAGGACTCTGAGGCTTCATGAACGGCGATAACTTCTTTTAATTTTCTTTCCATTGACTTGGATAGTTTGGGGTATTTTGTAAGTACCCCTTCGACTGCCGTTGAAGAAGAGACAAATTGATAGAGCAATTCTTTGCTGAGCTTATCGTCTTTTAAATAGGGATTCGTCTTTTTTAATGATTTTTTAGACATAGTTTATTTTAACATACAGAAAGGCAATTAATGAGCACTGCACAAATAGTCCAAAAACTCTGGAATTGCTGTAACGTTCTCCGGGACGTTGGGATCAATCACGCATAGGAAATAAATGTTCATATATCTCGATGAATCAGGAGATCTCGGTTTTGACTTTCAAAAAAGAAAGACAACAAAAAAGCTCATAATTACTCTTTTAGTCTGTAAATCTGAACCAGCCCGGAGGGATATTGATAAAGCTGTTAGACGTACTCTTAAGAATAAGCTGAACCATAAAAAGAAAAACCCTCGTCACATTACAGAGCTAAAAGGAACAGGGACTACCATCGAAATTAAGAACTACTTTTTCAGAAATATCAATAATAATGAATGGTCAATATATTCGTTGATTTTAAATAAAGAGCGAGTAGAGCCTCATTTGCAAACGAGAATTGGCAAGAAAAAGCTTTATAATTTCCTATCCCGGTTTTTATTGGAAAAATTAGACCTCTCCAATGTACAAAGAAATGTGGAGCTTATTGTCGACAGAAGTAAGAACAAGGAAGAGGTTAGAGATTTTAATCAATACCTGGTTAATCAGCTTGAAGCATTACTGCCGCTTAATACAAACCTGAACATCCTTCATCTCACTTCCCAGGAAAGTACAGGACTGCAGGCAGTGGATTTGTTCTGCTGGGGAATTTTCAGAAAGTACGAAAATAATGATACTGATTGGTACAATACTTATAGGCATAAGGTGAGATTTGAAACGGAGTACTTGCGTTAACAATAAAAAAAGCGGCCCCTATAATGCCTGTTTCCTCTGGCTCATTGCCAACCGATGGAAGGAAGCACCAGAGGCACATTATAGGTCTTACCCGCTTGCTTTTACGATATCAAAGTGATACCACTTTGTCAATAAAATACTTTTAATCAAAAGAATTACTTGATGCTCTGCTGCGGGGTAGTTCATTCCTGACCCTGGCCACTACATCATCCGGGGTCATCCTCTCCGTCTCCTTCGTCTTCCTTACCTTAAACTCCACAAGCCCCTCTTTCAGGGCCTTTTTGCCGATAATGACCTGAAAAGGGATGCCGATCAGGTCCGCATCCTTGAATTTCACCCCGGGCCTTTCGGTCCTGTCATCCATCAGCACATCAATGCCGAGGCCCTGCAGATCAGCATAGATCTTCTCCGCAATATTCATGGTCCCGCTGTCATCCATCGCAAGAGGAATGACCTCCACATGAAACGGCGCAATGTTCAGGGGCCAGATAATGCCGTCTTTGTCATTGTTCTGTTCCACAGCTGCCGCGGCAATGCGGGCAGGACCAATGCCGTAACTGCCCATGATGACCGGCATCTCCCTGCCGTTTTCATCGAGGTACACGGCCCTGAGGGGCTGAGAGTATTTGGTCCCGAGTTTAAAGATATTGCCTATCTCTATCGCCTTTTCTTCAGCAAGGACCCTTCCGCAATGCGGACATCCGTCCCCTCCCTTTGCAACATGTATATCGTGCCACTCCGCTTCAAAGTGCAGACCCGCTTTGATTCCCCTTGTATGAAAACCTTCCCTGTTTGCACCCGATATGTAGATTCCCTCTTTAAGGGAATTGTCCGCGATTTTTTTCAATTTATTATTGTGAGGGCCTATAAAGCCCGCTTCCACACCGAGGATGTCCCTGACTTCATCTTTCTGAGCAGGCCTGAACTCCCCTGCAATTCTTCTGAGCTTCATCTCATGCAGTTCCTGATCACCCCTGACAAGGGCCAGAAAAGGCCCGTCACTACCGATCATCAGGAGACTCTTTATAAAACAGGAAGGGTCCTCCTCCAGGTATCCCGACACCTCGGCAACCGTCCTCTTTTCCGGGGTGGCGATATCATCGCAGGCCCACTCATTCTCCCTTCCACTCAGCACCTGTGCAGGGACTACCGAACCGGCCAGCTCCACATTTGCCGAGTACCCGCATTCAGCGCATAAGACGATGGTATCTTCCCCGGCCGGACTGGGGGCCATGAATTCATGGGCAGCGGCCCCTCCCATCATCCCTGGATCACTCTCAACCTGGTAGAATTCAAGCCCACACCGTTTGTAAATCCTGTGGTAGGCCTCTGCATGTTTCTGATAATTTATTTCAAGACCGGCCTCGTCCCTGTCAAAGCTGTAGCTGTCTTTCATGGTGAATTCGCGGGTCCTCAGGATGCCGCTCTTTGGC
>JAJRVB010000246.1 GCA_024277515.1 Nitrospirota bacterium
AATAACCTCTCTTTATTTTCTATTTTGATGGTTTTTACTTTTGAAAGTGAAAACCATTGAATTTCCCTTATCTTTAGCATAGTTTATCACTATTCACCATCCTAATCACCGCCCAGTGCCTAATTTAAAATATCCGGCTGTATCAGTATAAATCATATATAAATAATGCAAAAACTGCAAAACAGAAAATCAGGCCGGTTGAAAATTATTTTCAGAAAGCACGCAGCGAGTCGGATAAAAGATATAACTATTGAAAAAATAAACATAATATCCACTGTGCCTCTAATGGGGTGCAATTAAAGGTTTTGCTGCACAAAGCCGATTCAGTTATATATTCTCCGTATAACATAATCGGGGAAAATTATATTCCGAAAGAGATCGACTTATGGAGACACTGACAATGAACTCGATGCATTCTCTGCTGAAAGATGTGGCTTCCCTGCCGTCTTTACCGGCCATCGCTGCCCGGATTATAAGGGAAGTAAAAAGAGACAAAATCGCGCTGAGTGAGCTGGCGGATGTTGTTACCTTTGATCCGGCACTTACAACAAAGATCCTCAGGGTGGCCAATTCGTCATTTTATTCCCTCCCGTACAAGGTGGACTCGCTCGAAAAGGCGGTAAGGATTATAGGGTTTGAGGCACTTAAAAACATAGCGCTTTCCTTTGTCATTGTTAAGGGATTCAAGGGAAATACCTATGATGACTTTGATCATGATTTTTTCTGGAGACGGGCGATCACTGCTGCGGTAAGCGCTGATCTCATTGCGTCAAAATTACAGGTTAAACGTGACGACACATTTGTGACTTCCCTGCTTATGGACATAGGGGTGCTCATAATATATATGCTCAGACCTGACGATTACCTGCGGGCGCTTGATGAGAAGAAGGTCTCACATATAACTACCTGTGAAGCTGAAAAAGGTGTCTTCGGATTTGATCATCAGGATGTGGGCGGTGAAATCCTGAAGCAGTGGGACATACCTGAAAATATTTACATGCCCATCGCCTGCCATCACAAAACTGAGGACTGTCCTTCAGAAGTAAAAAATATTGTGGATGTGCTTATGCTTGCCGACCTGTCATCCTCTGTCTATCACGGCAGCCGGAGCATCGAAAAATTCATGGAGTTGAAAAGGGGCTTGCAGGACAAACTGAATATGCCGGATCATGAAGTGAGCGAGTTTGTGGACCTGATAGCTGAAAAGACGATTGAGGTCCTCTCTTCTTTTGAGGTCGATGCCAGCGATATGAAACCGCATTCCCTGCTACTGCAGGAAGCCAATGAAGAGCTTGGAAAACTTAACCTCTCCTACGAGCAGGTGATGATGGAGCTGAAACAGGCGAAGGACCTGGCAGAGAAGTTTGCGGTTGAGGCATGGGAGGCCAAGGAGAAGCTGAGGGACCTCGCGGTCCGGGACGGCCTGACAAACCTTTTTAATCACAGGTATTTCCAGGAATATATGGATAATGAACTCGAACGGACCGAACGATACTCCCGGGAAGTCTCTCTGATAATGATCGACATAGATCACTTCAAGCACATAAATGATACATACGGGCATCCTAACGGAGATATGGTCCTGCGTTCCATGTCTGACATGATTCAGAAGACCATACGGACGAATGATATGGTGGCACGGTACGGCGGAGAAGAGTTTGTGGTGGTACTCCCGGAGACCGGAATAAAGGGGGCGGTCATCCTGGCAGAGAGACTGAGAATACTGGTCAGTGAAATGGAATTAACGATCAACGACAATCCGCTTGATTTTACCATCAGCCTTGGTGTTACGACCTATGATCCCGAGAAAGGCAGTAAGAAAAAGGCGGAGATCATCGCCCTGGCTGACAAGGCGCTGTATAATTCAAAAAAAACAGGAAGAAACAAACTGAGCATAATGACCTGATCATTTTTCCGATGCTTCTGCCCGGGGGATTCTTCCGCACAAAAAAGAGAGCTTTCCTTCTCATGCATTAAAATTGTAAAATGGTTGTTAATCCGAAAAAAGCAGATATTGTTCAATCAAATAATTAACTCGATAGATTATTGAGATAATATGCAGAAGGCTTTAAATAATAACGTACACGCTCAGACTGGTTGGTATTGCGTCTAATGTATCGAAAATTATTTGCTTTCACAACACCTGCTTTTTTCTTATTGCATTTTTTGGGTTAATTCCGGGGCATATTGTCATACGCCCCTGCTGGAGGCATATTGGAACTTTACAGGCTGGGTATTGCTGAAGCGAGGGCAGCGCTGGACAGAGGCGAAATAAGTCCTGTTGAGCTTGTGAATTCTGTTTTTGAAAGAATCGGGTCTGTTGAAGAAAAAATCGCGGCCTATATTTCCACAACAAAGGAAGCGGCCCTGGAACGGGCCGGCAGCACGCAGGGGGGGCGGGGAAACGGTCAGACACTCCGGAATATCCCGCTTGCGATCAAGGACAACATCTGCACGGAAGGCGTAAGGACAACATGTGCCTCGAAGATACTCGGAAATTTTATCCCTCCTTACGAGAGCACGGTTACGGGCAGACTGAGAAATCACGGATATATCCTTGCGGGCAAGACGAACCTGGATGAATTTGCCATGGGTTCTTCCACTGAGAACTCCGCCTTTGGTGTGACAAAAAACCCCTGGGACATCGAGAGGGTGCCGGGCGGGTCGAGCGGGGGGTCGGCTGCGGCGGTTGCAGCCGATGAATGTATTGCCGCGATCGGTTCCGATACCGGAGGTTCAATCCGTCAGCCCGCGGCATTTTGCGGGGTCGTCGGATTAAAGCCTACGTATGGCAGGGTCTCCCGCTACGGGCTGGTGGCCTTTGCGTCATCCCTTGACCAGATAGGACCCCTGACAAAAAATGTGCGGGATGCCGCAGTGCTGATGAACGTTATTTCAGGACATGATCCCTGTGATTCAACTTCAGCCAATGTTTCTGCGCCGGACTTCACGTCGAAACTCGGGCAGGACATTAAGGGGATGAAAGTGGGTGTGCCTACGGAATATTTTATTGAGGGAATTGACGCTGAGGTTGAGTCCTCTGTAAGGGAAGCGATAAAGAAACTTGAATCCCTGGGCGCCGTGCCTGTAGAAATTTCCCTTCCTCATACCGGATATGCGGTCGCTGCATATTACATACTCGCCACTTCGGAGGCATCATCCAACC
>JAJRVB010000247.1 GCA_024277515.1 Nitrospirota bacterium
AAACACTCAATATGAATATGTTGTTGCCGGCTCTGCTCCTGAAGCTGAAGACGTATTAAATAATGAAAAGGTAGATGCGGTCATCAGTGATTATGCGCTTGGTGACAGAACAGTCTTTGACATTTTTGACTCTGTGCAGGATATCCCGGTCATTGTCATAACAGAGGCGGGTGACGCGGGGGTTGCGGTCAAGGTAATGAAGGCGGGCGCATACGATTATATAATCAAGGACGCTGAGCTCAACTATCTTAAAATGCTCCCGGTCACAATTGAAAATGCCATTAAACATAAATATGCGAAGGAAAGACTCAGGCTGCTCGAATCGGCCGTTATGAATGCGAATGATGCGATTATCATACTGGAGGCTGAACCGGGACAGATGGCGGGCAGGCGTATTCTGTATGTAAATGAAGCGTTTACACGGATGACCGGCTATACCTTTGATGAGGCCACGAGTAAAACACTGCGCATTCTGAGAGGACCGAAAACAAGCCTTTCAACTTTAAATGAACTGCGTGTCGCACTGGAGCAGGTGAGGCCGGTCAGGGTGGAACTCATAAACTACCGCAAGGATGGCACAGAGTTTTGGGTGGAATGTAACATCGTGCCTTTTGCGGATGAAGAGGGATCATTTATCCACTGGATATCAGTGCAGAGGGACATTACGGAGCGCAAGCAGGCAGAGGAAGAAAAAGAACGGCTTATGAAAAAGATAGAGGCGATCAATGCGGACCTGACAGAACTGAACCGGGAACTTGAGACCATAGGAGCGGAGAGGACGATGAGCCTGATGGCATTGACTGTGGCCGACAGGGTGAGAAATCCGGCGGCCATAATCGGGGGACGCTGCAGGAGGCTTCTCGTGAAAGAAGCAATATCCGAGAGTTGCCGGGAGGGGCTTAAATATATAATGGAGGGCGCCGAAAAACTGGACAGGATAGTCAGCGACTTTGAGAACCTGCTGCAAAACAGGCAGTCAATGTTTACCAACAGCGACCTTAATATGATTGTTGAACGCATAGTTTCCGTTATAGCAAAGGAAGCCTCGTACAAGGGGATACATATGTCTGTTCATATCGCGGCTGAGCCGTTAAGGATGAATATGCAGCAGGAGCTTCTGAGGGTGGCATTATTTCATATTATGAAGAACGCGGTTGAGGCCACGTCAAAAGGCGGCTCCATAAAAGTTGAGACGTTCAGGGAAGGAGATAATGTGAGTTTCAGGGTTGCCGACACGGGATACGGCATCCCGGATGATGAGGTGGAGCATGTATTCCGGCCTTTTTTCAGTACAAAGGAGAGTAGTTTCGGGATGGGGCTGCCCCTTGTGAAGCAGATAATATCGGAACATCTCGGCGAGTTGATCGTGAGGAGCAGGCCGGGTCAGGGGACCTCCTTTCAGATGCTCTTTCCTACAAGATGGAAAGAGGAGACACTTTATAATGAATAATGAGTAAAGATATTCATAATTCATGAAAAATTCACAATATCCCTGTTATCCTTATAATTGATATAGAACAGTTAATCTGTTATACTTTTTGAGGAAATTTGACAAAATATGAAATATGCGATAGTTATCCTGACATGTTTACTCCTCTTTTCCGGTAACGCGTACGCTGCAGAGCAGCAGAGGCCCGCTGTGCCTGCGCCCAAACCTCCTCTGGACGCTTCAACAGGGGCCATCACTCCCGAGAAGATAAAGGCTTTTTTAGCCAGTCCCAGGGAAGAGAATTACATCATACTGAACTTTGACAATGCGGATTTAAAAGACGTTATAAATACGGTCGGTTCTATAACGAATGAAAACTTCATCCTGAGTCCGGGGCTGGATGCACGCGTGACGATCCACTCGGCCAAAAAGATCCCGGTCAGTGAAGTTATGAACGTGTTCGAATCCGTTCTTGAAGTAAACGGCATGTCCGTCGTGAGGTCTGGAAAATTTCTTAAGATAGTCTCGGGTACCACGGCAAAGCAGAAGCCGATTGAGGTGCGCAAAGGGAACCAGGCGGATTCCATTCCTGATGTTGACAGGCCGGTAACACAGATTGTCCCTGTGCAATATGTTCCGGTGACCGAGATCAGCACTATACTGAATCCCCTGCTTTCGCAGTTTGGCAGTATAATCCCGAACCCCCGAAACAACCTGCTTATTATTAATGACCTTTCTTCCAATATCGTTCGTCTGATGAAAGTCCTGAAGGAAGTTGATGTCAATGCCTTTAAAAATACGAGGATGTCCTTTTTTAAACCCAAATATTCTGATGTGCTGTCCCTGACAAATGAACTGACTGAAGTCCTTAATGCGTTGAATCTCACTCGTGAGGGTATCGCGCTTGTGCCCATTGAGCGGATCAACAGCCTTGTCGTATTTTCCGCAAGTCCCGCGCTTCTCAAGACAGTTGAAGGCTGGGTCAAAAAGCTGGATGAAGAGGTGATGACCGGGCAGAATATTTTTGTGTATCCTGTTCAGAATGTCGAGGCCGGGAAGATAGCGGATATCCTTAAGACATTGTATGAGTCAACGGACGGGAGCAGGTCCAGGACGAAGGTCAGAAAGACGACCACTACGTCAAAGAAGAAGACCTCAAAGCCCAGGAGAACAACACTGGCAAGATCGAAGCAGCAGACATCAGGCAACAGCAGGGTCGAAATTATTACATTTGAGCCGACAAATTCACTTATTATCCTTGCCCCTCCCGGGATATACAGGGAGGTCGTCAAGACGATAAAGAAAATGGACGTCTTTCCGAGACAGGTCCTGATTGAGGCGGTGATCGCGGAGGTCACACTGACCAATTCAGACCAGTATGGTATCCAGTGGTCTGTCCTGCATTCGGTGTATCAAAGCGGCAATAATCCTGATCATAATGTGTCAGGACTCGTGCAGAACCGTTCCTCGAACCTGCCGGCTTTTACGCTGCCTCCATCACTGGACCCTGTGTCGGTGACAGCATCGGGTCTGTCATATCTGATGTACAGGCCTGATAAATTTACCGCGATTATTCATGCCCTTGCCAGCCAGGGAAAAGTGAACATACTGTCAAGCCCGCGTCTTCTGGTAAAGGACCAGGAAGAGGCGAGTATTGAAGTGGGAGAAGACGTCCCGACCGCCACGAGCACGACTTCAACGACGACAACGGACACCCTGACCCAGAATATTGAATACAGGACTGTCGGGATCAAGCTTAAAATCAAGCCGACAATAAATGACGAGAAAACAGTCGTCCTGGACATCGAACAGGAAGTATCATCCAAGGGTACAGAGCAGCAGGTTGGTCAATCGGGGAATCTGTTCCCTTCATTTAACACAACCAAGACAAAAACGTCCATTATCCTGCCTGACAGACAGGGAGTCGTCATTGGCGGCATAATGGAGGAAAAGAAGGAAAGGAGCAATTCGGGCATCCCTCTTTTAAAAGACATTCCATATCTCGGCCAGCTGTTTCGGTTTAACACAAACAGCGTTACAAAAAAAGAACTGGTCATTATTCTCAAGCCCCATGTAATAACCAACAGGGCAGAAGGCGCTGTGCTGACGTCCCAGTTCCTTGGACGGCTCAAGGAGATAAAAACTTTCCTGAAGGAAGAGGACATCCAGAATGTCGGACCGCGGCCTGAAATTAAATAATCTCATCCTTGATCAATGAGCCACGAAGCAGTCAAGAAAATAAACAAATCAGGCCTCCTTGGCAGTATCCTGCTTGACCTCAATCTGATTACTCCCGAAAAACTTGAGATAGCGTTAAAGGAACAGTCGTCTCTTGAAGAGTCCGGCCACCACCGTGTAGGCGATGTGCTGGTGAGTCTCGGCTTTATATCCGAAGACGACATGCTGCGGGCGCTCAGTTCCCAGCTTGGATTGAAGTATATGAAGTTCTCTGAATTTCCAAAAACAATACCGAATGATTCATACCCCACGGTCAAGTTCATGAAGCAG
Source organism: Nitrospirota bacterium (assembly GCA_024277515.1). Classification (GTDB taxonomy): domain Bacteria; phylum Nitrospirota; class Thermodesulfovibrionia; order UBA6902; family UBA6902; genus JAJRVB01. Next base: position 3,938 of record JAJRVB010000247.1, read on the forward strand.
TATAAGTTCGTCCCGATCGGCATGACGGACGGTGTGCTGAAGATCGCTATTTCCGATCCCCTTGATGAATACGTGATGGATACGCTCCAGTTTTTTTCTGATAAGGAAATGGAGATTATCCTGAGCGGTGAGAATGACATTATGGAGGCCATTGAACAGTACTTCGGCACAAATGTTCAGATGACAAGCATTATGGAAGGGATGCGGGAAGAGGAAAGCGAGACCGAAGAGATCGAGCTTGAGGAGGATGTCCATCACCTGAGGGACATGGCCTTTGAGGCGCCGATTGTGAAGCTGGTCAATATGCTGATTACCCGCGCTGTCGAGGGCCGGACCAGTGATATACATATAGAGCCTTTTGAGAACAGTGTCAAGGTCAGGTACAGGATTGACGGCGCATTAACCCAGGTCGAGATCCTGCCAAAGCGCATACAGCCGGCTGTTATTTCAAGGATAAAGATCATGTCGCGTCTTAATATTGCCGAGCGGAGGCTGCCGCAGGACGGAAGGATCAAGCTGAGGGTGTCCGGCAGGGACATAGACCTCAGGGTCTCTACCATACCGACTATTTATGGTGAGAGTATTGTTATGAGAATACTTGACAGGGGTACTGCGCTTATTGTCCTGGACTATCTCGGTTTTCCTGAATACACACTCGAAAAATACAGAAAACTGATTACCACCCCGTACGGAATGATCCTTGTCACAGGGCCTACAGGGAGCGGCAAGACTACCACGCTTTACGCTTCCCTGAATAATATCAATTCGGATGACAGAAAGATCATTACGGTAGAAGACCCTATCGAGTATCAGATCGACGGTATAAACCAGATACAGATCAAGCCTCAGATCGGGCTTACGTTTGCAAACGGACTGAGGCATATTGTCCGGCAGGACCCCGACATTATAATGGTTGGTGAGATCAGGGACATTGAGACGGCTGAAATATCCATCCATTCAGCCCTCACCGGACACCTGGTATTCAGTACACTCCATACGAATGACGCTCCCGGTGCGCTCACAAGGCTGCTTGACATGGGCATCGAGGGCTTCCTGGTATCGTCATCCCTTATAGGCGTTCTGGCCCAGCGGCTTGTCCGGGTGATCTGTCCGGTATGCAAAGAGCCGTATACACCGCAGCAGGACATTATTGACAAGATTGAATTTCTCCCGAAGGACTTTAATGCATACCATGGAACAGGATGCGAAGAGTGCCGGGGGACCGGATACAGGGGCAGGACGGGTATATTTGAATTAATGATCATGGACAGCGAAATGAGGAGGCTGGTTATAGAGCGGGCCAACTCCGACACTATCAGGCAGAGGGCCGTTGCAAAGGGGATGCAGGTGTTACGGGAAAACGGATGGGCAAAGGTCAGGGAAGGCGTTACTACTATTGAAGAGGTGTTAAGGGTCTCACAGGAGGGTTTGTAAATACACCGCGGGTTCCGCGTGCTGACTCCTGATTCCGGAATATGGATACTTTTCATTACGAGGCAACAACGAGGGAAGGGAATATAGTGACCGGCAGTATCGATGTCGCCAATGAGCGGTCTGCTGTTGACCGTCTGCAGGAGATGGGGTATTTCCCTATCAAGATAGTGAGGGCGATAGAACGGGAGGGTTTTGTTAACCGTCTGCTTTCTTCGCTGCAGGGAGGTGTCCGGGAAAAGGACATCATGACGTTTACGTATCAGCTTGTGGTCCTTCTCGATGCCGGTTTTACACTCGACCGGTCACTCTCCATTCTGTCCGAGCTTTCAGAGAAAAAAAAGGTGAAGGAGCTTCTGTCCGAGCTTCTTGCACACGTAAGAAGCGGCAAGTCTTTTTCAGACTCCCTGTCGAGGTTTCCGAATATTTTCCAGCTGTTTTATGTGAATATGATCAAGGCGGGGGAGGCGGGCGGATTTATCGAGGATTCAATTTCAAGAATGGCTGTATACCTTGAGAATTCCCAGGGTCTGAAGGAAGATGTAAGATCAGCGCTCATCTATCCTGCTCTTCTATGCGTTGTCGGCGGCGCAGCGGTTGTGCTGCTCCTTACATTTGTTGTACCCCAGTTCACAAAAATATTTGCTGATATGGGGGATGCGCTCCCGTTGCCAACCATTATTCTGCTCGCGATCAGTAACGCGCTTGTTTACTACTGGTGGGTGTTGGCGCTTGTTATCGGCGGAGTCTATTTGTTTGCGCGCCGGTATCTGAGAAGTGAAAAAGGCAGGCAGTCATGGGACCGGATAAAATTCAGGCTTCCCATGTTCGGCAAACTCTTCAGGGAGGCGGCTGTTTCCCGGTTTTCCAGGACGCTGGGTACACTGCTTGGCAGCGGGGTCCCGATCCTCAACGCATTTCAGATTGTGAAAGGCACGCTCGGGAGCGAAAAAATATCGGATATTATCAGCGAAGTCAAAGAGTCTACGAGAAAAGGCAGGGGCATCTCGGAGCCGCTGAAAAAGAGTGATATTTTCCCGCCCATTGCCGTTCATATGGTCACGGTAGGGGAGGAAACCGGAAGGCTCGACGAGATGCTGATAAAGATTGCCGACCGTTTTGATATCGAGGTCAGGACCACCGTGAAACGTCTGCTTTCTCTGCTTGAGCCCCTGTTGATTCTTTTTATGGGAGTTGTGGTCGGGTTTATTGTGGTATCAATGCTTCTGGCAATATTCAGTATTAATGAGTTGCCGTTATAACATAAGGCTAAAGGATGCAAGGGTAGGGTGATGGTATTCACGACAGCCCTGCAGTTTCCCGGCCGATGAAGTCTTTATAAATTTGTGGAGGGTATATGAACTGTAAAAAGAGAAGACGATTTGCAGACAGTAAGGGGGGGTTTACATTAATTGAACTGATGGTGGTCATGATAATTCTCGGCCTGCTGGCGGCCCTTGTTGTGCCCAGGATGTTCGGGAGGATCGGGCAGGCAAAAACTAATGCAGCCAGGGCGCAGATCGAGCTCATCGGGACGGCCCTGGATTCGTTCCGTCTTGATGTGGGACGCTATCCGACAACGGCTGAAGGGCTGAACGCGCTCATTTCTCCGACGTCGGATTCGGGTGAATGGAATGGACCATACCTGAAGAAGATAGAGATCCCCCTTGATCCCTGGAATAATCCGTATATTTATGAGTCCCCCGGCAAATATGGAGACTATGATCTTTATTCACTCGGTGCGGACAAGTCGGAAGGCGGTGAGGGTGAGAACGCCGATGCAGTCAGCTGGAAGTAAAATACGCATAAGGAAGAAAGATGAAAAAAAGGCCGCCCCGGGATTTACCCTGATTGAGATAATTATCGTGCTGTTTATCATGGGTCTGGCCGCCGGTCTGATAGGAGTATGGGTAAGCAGAGGTTCGGGTCAGCTTGAGGCAAGAAAATTTACGAAAGACATATCAGCCACCCTCAGATACGCACGGACCCGGGCAGTATCTGAAAAGAAAATATACTGTTTTGTAATTGATAAGGAAGAACAAAAATACAGACTATATGCTGAAGATACCGATTACAGGAACATTGATCTTGTCATTGACAAACCCATCCCCGAGGCATTGAGGATGTCGCTGCAGGACAGCGATGAAGAATCACCCCATATTGAATTCTTCCCAAGGGGGCATTCTACCGGAGGTGTAATTGAAATCATGCGTGATGAAGGGACCGGTTATTTTATCATAATAAACAGGATAACCGGCAAAGTGGACGTGGAGAAAGAGGAATAAAATGGGCGGCGGACTGAGACATTCGTCCCCTGGATTTACGCTTGTTGAAATCATTGTGGCCATGGCCATACTGGGGATAAGCCTTGTGCTGGTCATGCAGCTTTTTTCAGCCGGACTCAGGACTGCAAAGGCATCCTGCGACTATACGATAGCTATTGTTCATGCGAAAGACAAGATGGAAGAGTTGTCACAGACCCTTGTAAATGACAGTGGTGAATTTGAGGACGGATTCAAATGGGAGACAGTAACGGAAGATTATGGAGAACCTGAATAAACAGGCTATAACCTTAAGAAAATAAAAGTAAAAATAAGCTGGGATGAATCTTCTGAGAGAGGCAAAACACTCGATATGGTCAGTCTGAAGATGGTCTCGGATGAGGACAATCTGTGAGAATGGTGAAAGAAAACAGCTATGCGGGGTTCACGCTCCTTGAGATGATTATAGCCATTACAATATTACCTCTGATTATATTGATTATCGGAAACGGTTTCCGCCTTGGTATGGATGCCTGGGAAAAAGGCGATAATGAGACAGTCTGGACACAGAGGTTCCGGGTCCTCTCAGGGCTTCTGTCACAGCAGATTAAGTCCGCCTATCCATATGAATTGGAGATTGATGAGGAGAAGATAGTATTGTTCGAGGGAAAATCCGATTCCGTCACCTTTGTGACC
>JAJRVB010000248.1 GCA_024277515.1 Nitrospirota bacterium
CTGAATTTGATACCTGCCAGGCATCTCTTTCCTGACTGTTTTTTCCAGACCACATCACCAAAGAGTGCAACGGTATTATCTCTTCCAGGAAGCTGGACATGCAGTTCAAGATATTCATACACAATGAATTTAAAATCATCCGCATCAAGCCTGAATCCTCCGCCCGACAAATCGACAGTCTGTCCGTCAGCATAATCCTTCGCACCGTATGTGGGCCTGAACTTTACATGCAGGGACTTTGAAATCCGTCTGAGCGCTCTTCTGTTCTCCATCATGGTCCCTGCCCCGGCCGGGCCGTGACCAGCATGGTGAGCCCTGTTTCGTCTTTTTCGATTTCGACCTTGCTTCGGAGAAATCCGGCGTCAGTCAGGAGACGAACGATTTCATCTTCATCCCGGTAAACGAGTTTCCAGTCTGCAAGGTATTCCTGCCAGACCTTATATGGACTGCCTTTTTTGATATTGGCAAAAAACAGAACACCCTCTCTGTGCAGCAGTCTGTTCATCGCCTTCTTAAGGAAAAATGAGATGTGTCTGTCGGAAATATAATCAAACAGACCACCCGTGAGAATCAAATCAAAAGGCCCTGATTTTTCAATCTCCCGCAATGCCTGCAGGAAGTTGCCGTTTACGAGCTGAACATCCCCTGTAAAGCGGGCAAGCCTCTCCCGTGACAATTCAAGGGCCTCGCTGTCTACATCATGTAAAACAATGTCGCACGGAATATGATATATGTATTTTTCAATCTGTACGAAATCCAGACAGCCCCCGCACCCGACAGAGAGTATTTTTTGCCGGCCGGGGCCATTAAGCAATACATCAAGAAGTATCGCGGACTGCCGTTGAAGTCGATTTCTGTGCTGCTGCGCAATCGCGCTGTTCAGGGCATATTCCTCGATGTAATATTCCACTTTTCCATATTGCGACCCGTTCTCATGACTACAGAGGTATTCGATGGTTTCAAAATCCCCAGGATATTTCCTTGGCCAGTCCTGCATGCGCCTTACAAATACCGACCTGCCGTGAATGTCGCGGGCCGGTTTGATTACTTCCTCTATTTCACCGCGGGATGCGCCGTTTTTTTCAGCTTCCAGTATGTTAAAACAGAGGTCATGCATGCAAGCTACAACTTTATGGAAAAGTTGCGGACTGCCGTCGGATATCAGGTCTTCAAGAGATGTAAAATGTGCAACACTCTGGCGCAGCTTTTTCATATACACCCGGTTAACATATATTTTTGAGAACCGCTTAAAAACAGAAACTGATTTGTGAGATACAGTTTGCTGGAGCAATGCCTAACCTGCTATATTGTATGCAGAATATTTTTATTTTTCAAATGAGCATAGATATTTATTGAATAGGTTATAATATCCGATACCCGAGGGGCATGTTACTGAAGCGCCCCCCTGAATAAAGGAGCTTGTATACATGGATATTATCAAACTGCGCCATCTGCTTCCTGACAGTCCGGCGGAGACGTCCCTCTTTGTCTCTACACGGGACCGTGAAGAGAAAATCCGCTATCCATGGAATGTTGTGCTCGAAAAGGGGCTCTCTTCCGATTACGGGCTTTTCATGCCTGCGGCGCTGCCGCGCTTTAGTGAGACATCTGTAAGCAGTTTATCAAATCTTGCATATCCGGAAGCAGCATGGCTCGTGATGAGACGCTTTCTCCCCGAAAAGGACATACCTGATAATGTCCTTGCAGACATTTGCCATGGGGCATACAGCAAAACACAGATACCCATAGAAGAAGCACTGGATGACAACAACCTTGTGATTGCCCGTCTTGACCGTGGTCCGTCATGCAGTTTCAAGGACTTTGCCGCCCTGTTTCTGGCAAGACTGATGAGTCATTACCTCTCGACCACACAGAGAGAAGCCACGGTTATCGTTGCCACATCAGGAGACACAGGCACTGCAATACAGACGGCGTTTCACGGACTGCCCAGCACGCATGTGCTTGTCCTTTATCCTGCAAACGGGGTGTCCGGTATGCAGGAAAAACAGATGCTCTCAATATCAGGGAATGTTCGCGCGATCCCTGTTGATGGAAATTTTGATGACTGCCAGCGGCTTGCAAAGAGTCTGCTCAACAATGATGATGTCCGTGAACGGTTCAATCTCACTTCAGCAAATTCAATATCCGTATGGAGGCTTTTGCCGCAGACCATTTATTACTTCCATATCTGGGCAGAGCTTAACCGGAAGTTTCCGGACCGGAATATCATATTTTCAGTGCCGTCAGGGAACCTCGGCAACCTTACCGCCGGGTTGATCGCTAAACATATGGGACTACCGGTGAAAATGTTCATCGCCGGGACAAACGCAAACAACATCTTTGCGAATATTGTCGGCAAGGGCACATCTTCGGGGAGCCTAAGCAACAAGCATACGCTCGCCAATTCCATGGACATATCCGTACCCTCCAACCTGGAGCGCATCCTCTACCTGTACGGTGAATCTCCAGAAAACATACCCGATATCCTGTCGGAAAAAAAGAGCATCGCTCCTGAAGTCCTGGAAAGCCTGAGAAAAGATATCTTTGGAGAAGATATCATAACCAATGAGGACATCGAAGCGCATATCGTAAGGTTCTGGCGCAGAAACAATATTGTTCTCGAACCCCATGGCGTGATAGGCGTGGCAGCGTCTTTCAGGTACCGCCAGTATTTCAATGAATATACATCGCTTATTGCGGTCCTTGAAACCGCTTCACCCTCAAAATTCCCTGACTTTCAAAGCAGCTACCCTGATATCCCGATACCTGAGAACCCTTCCCTCAAAAAACTGTCGGATATGGAGCTTGAAACCATCCGCCCGCGGAAAGTGGCTGCCGAGCAGGGTGATGTCATTGATACACTGGAAGACTTATTGTTAAATGAAAAGCCCTGAATGCCGCGATGAGGAATATTTCTATTTTCAGGGTCAGCGGGGAGTAAGCAGAAGGGTCCCCTCATCCGCATTCAGGTCCATCCGGAACCTGCCGAGATAATTGAGGCCGAGCAGTCCGAGTCCGGGCTGGCCGGGCATGTCAAGGACATACGCCCTGATATCATACTCTACCCAGCCGTCAATCTCTATCCTGTCAATGATCACCTCACTCGCCGTCACGGTCCCGCCGGCAGTCTTTAACGGACGTTGAGGGTGTACAATCTCGAGACCAAGCTCATCAGCGGTTGATGAAGGGATGGTAACCAGGGACGCTCCTGTATCCAGCAGGAAATCCTGATACAGGCTGCCGTTAATGTCCGCGGTCACAGGTATTTTATTTGATCCACGCGGAAAGCGTATGACAATTTTTCCTTCCTGCCCTTTCATATCTTCAATACGCCGGGCCAGCAGTTCATAATGGTTTTGCAGGTCCGGAGGATAATTTCCCGCATACAACTGAAGCTCAGCCTCTTCCCAGTCACCATCCAGAAGTGCGAGCTCAACGCCGAGCAGATGGATATACGGATCATCCGGGTAATACACTCTTGCCGCATTATAGGTCTTAAACCCTTCATCAAGCGCCTTTACAGACACAAGCGACCGGAGCCAGTCCTGATAGAGCTGCAGATGCATCCTGTTCAGGGCCGGGACATCAACACCCATCTGTCCGGTGATATATCTGCCGGAGCCCTCGATCTCACGGATGGCTGCATCAAGGCCTCGTGAGTCGGCAATTGCAGGCACTGTATTCATCAGCAATGTTATATCACCAATACGTCTTAACACCTCACTGTTTAACATATCGACAACCCTGCTCCCCTCTCCATGTCCGACGGCATACGCGACCAGGACAAGTACACGTTCAATGATTTCCTCAGGGAGCAGATAATAGGGGGTGTCTTCTTCCGCCAGCTTCGGCTCAAGCTGAAATCCCTCGATAAGGGCGGAAAGCTGGTCCAGACCCGCATGACCCTTTTCCATTGCGAGCGCCTCTGCAAATTTCTCTTCCCTGCCGCCGGTAAAAGTCATATTGTAAAAGTATCTGACCCAGGTCTTGTACGCCATAGAGGTATCTGGATTGCCCGGCCACATATACCCCTTATCCAGCCAGCCGCCAAATGACCAGCCCACCACCCTGCCCCCCTGCATAAATACACCAATCTCATTTATATCGTCAGGCAGGGAAGTGGAAAGGAAAAAACCCTGTTCAATGCCGGGGATTAACTTAACTGACTGATATTCGGTATCTGATTCGAGGCTGGACCAAGAAACAGGCTCACCCTGATTCCAGGGGCCAAGATCAGGACTGTCCGGTATTTCCGAATTTTCAGCAACCTGCCATAAGCCGACCTCGTCACCGTTTATCCACAGTCCGCCAGAGATTCCGGCTTCCCGCCCGATATCAGGGTCATAATACCAGGAGTTTCCGCCAAGGCATGCGCGGGCAGGCAGCGCCAGCCAGCCGTCACCGGCTGTAATTGCCCTGAACCGGGCGACCTGCCCGCCCCACGGGTCGATTATCGTCACCCAGCCTCCGGTGACCTGCTTCCTTTCAGAAAAACGTGCAGCAGCATCTGAAGCGTGCTTATCATCCCGGACCCCTGAAACGGCATCTCCGGATACCCCCGGGGCTTCTGCCGTTACCGCCTCTCTTCTCAGGTTCAGTCTCTCACCGCCGCCCCGGTCTGCTGCTGATATCTTTTGTGTAATCCGGACAGAAGGAAATATCGTGTCCCGGATAAAATAGAGCGCTCCCCCGACCCAGAGGAGCAGGACAACAATAATCATAAACACAATTCTTCTGTGTACAATCTCGCTCCTTCTTAATACAGGGAGAGAGGTCCCGCACTTTTCACAATGTGAGAGGGCATTACTGTTGTCAGTCCTGCAACTGAGGCACTTCACCTGGTCACTTCATCAAATTTCTTTTTCGCCTCTTCGAGTGCATTATCCATCTTCTCCCCTGCGCGCTCGGCAGGACCCTCTTTGTTGCAGCCATACACCCCGACAGTAAATGACAGGACAAGCATAATCATAAATAATGTTCTGATCAGTGACATACTGCGCCCTCCTTTCACAAAGATATATTCCGGGTCAATGCTACACCCCTTTTGTATACATATTTTCATATGTTAACAAAAAAAATGCAATGAAAGACCGGGAAAATATGTGCGCCCCCGGAAAAATGTTCCTTGCACATACCATGCACCTGCTCACTTCGATGCAGACTCATGCCCTTAAATCCGGCATGTTCAGCCTGACCGGCCTTTCATACAGGCCTTAATATATTTGGCATGTTAATTGCAGCCAATATATTTCGATCACCATACTGCCCGGTATCTAATATCTGCTGAGGAGGAAAAATGAACATCATTATGGGCGCAGTAATAACCTTGTGCGTATCATCGGTCGTCTTAACGGTCTTCAGGGACATCGGGATATCAATGATCTTTAACCTCGACGCCTTTCTGATCGTTATCGGGGGGACAATTATAGCCCTGTTCGTGGGATTTCCGGCTGAGAGGATCCGCAATACCATTAATGACGTAATCAATTCATATAAAAACCGGACAGACAGGGATGTCATCACAGGCAATATCCTCGAGATTTCCAGGATGTACATGAAAACAAACATACGCAGCCTGGAAGAAAAAATGAAGAATATCGATGATGATTTCCTGAAGCTCGGACTGAAGCTCCTGATAAACGATTACGGAAGTCATGATATAAGAAACATCATGGAAAGGGAAATGATGATCAGGATCATTAACCGCAATTTCAGCCTTAACCTGCTCAGGACGGTTGCACGCCTCACCCCTTCATTCGGGCTTGCAGGCACGGTGATCAGTCTCATAAAGATGTTCAGACACCTGGACTCGGTAGATGCGATCGCCCCGATGATGTCTGTGGCCCTGATGTCGACTTTTTATGGAATCATCATCGCAAATGTAATTATGCTGCCCCTCTGCGCAAAACTGAAAGAAGAGGCCATTGAATCCGAGGCCATAATGAACATCTGTATTGACGGCATTCTCGCAATCAAACATATGGAACATCCCCTGAGAATTGAGGAGAGAATCAGGGGTTTCAGGGAAGACCCGGCTGCCCTGTCAGCGGGCATGCATGGAAGGGTAACGACTGCAAAGGCTTCAGGTACAGCATAATGCAACTGTACAGGAGAGATCATGACTGATAAAAAATACTCCTCCCACTATAGCGGCTCACTTGACACCTCCGGCAGCAGGCTTGTCCATGGCCTGGATGACGATGTTGACAGCGACAGCAACTGGCTTATCTCCCTGAGCGACATATTGTCCCTGCTCCTTGTGTTTTTCATAATGTTTCTCGTCATGACAAAAGGCTCCGGTGCAGGAGAGAAGGCGGATCCTGTCAGAGATCGGGAGCAGACGCTGCCTGCCGCTGCAGAGAAAGATATGGTAGAACCTTTCCCGATAAATGCGTGGGATGAAATTGCGACCAGGGTGAGCAGTCTTGACTTTTCAGACAACGTGTCTGTTCTTGAGACAAAAAGGGAACTCATCGTGACCATCAGGGAAAAGGTCACATTCAGTCCGGGGGAGGCCGAAATCCTCCATGGCTTTGAACCTGTACTCGACAGCATCGCGGAAGTCATCACTAAGCACAGGAATTTAAATGTAGAAATTATTGGCCACACAGACAACGTACCCATCCGTACATCACGCTATCAATCCAACTGGGAGCTCTCCATCTCACGCGCCGCGAGTGTCCTGAGGTACTTCATCCAAAACCACTCCATAGATTCATCACGGCTCTCGATCAGGGGCAATGCAGACCTCAAGCCGACCGCCCCGAACGATACACCCGAGCACAGGGCACAGAACAGGCGCGTAGAGATAAAGTTGAGGCGTCCGGAAGCATAGCACAGCAACTCAAAAGTGCAATAGTCAACAGATCAAAAATTATGTCTGATTCTCTGCTGCATCATCCGTCCCGGTCCTAATCTTCTGACAATTGTGTTATTATCTATGTCGTGCCTCAACTTTTGAAAGGATTGATCCACTCTGTAGTGAAACTCTCCGCCTACAAGGCGGGGCATCAAACTGTATTCCCCTCTTTGGCAAAGAGGGGTTAGGGGAGACTTGAAAGGAGGACTTTTCATCCCCGTTTACAAAACGGGGTATTCAAGTTCATTCCTTCATAAATCATGAACGGTAAAGTATACATAGTCGGCGCGGGGCCGGGTGATATCGGCCTGCTCACTGTAAAGGGGCTTGCCTGCCTCCGCAGGGCGGATGTCGTTGTGTATGATTTTCACCTTAATGCCCAGGTTCTGAACTACATAAACCACGATGCGGAATTTATATACGCGGGAAAACGCGGTGGACAGCACGATATGACACAGGACAGGATTAACGCAACGCTTGTTGAAAAGGCAAAAGAAGGCAAGACCATCTGCCGCCTTAAGGGAGGCGACCCTTTTGTATTCGGCAGGGGAGGAGAAGAGGCGGAAGTCCTGGTAAAGGCGGGCATCCAGTTTGAAGTTGTTCCGGGTATAAGCTCCGCTATTGCAGCCCCTGCGTATGCCGGTATACCTCTCACTCACCGCGCATATTCCTCTTCACTCGCGATTGTCCCGGGGTATGAGGATGTTACAAAGAAGGAAAGCTCCATTGACTGGGCAAGGCTCGCTACCGGCGTCGGGACGATCGTATTCTTGATGACCGTCAAAAATATCTCCATGGTATGTCAGCGGCTTATTGAAAACGGCAGGCCCCCCGGGACCCCGGTAGCCGTCATCCGCTGGGGCACACGGGCTGACCAGACCACCCTTACGGGTAATCTGGACAACATGCCTGAGATCGTGAAAGAAAATGAAATAAGACCCCCAGCCGTCATGGTCGTCGGAGATGTGGTAAAATTACGGGATACCCTTAAATGGTATGAAAATAAACCACTTTTCGGGCACCGCATTCTTGTTACCAGGGGACATACGACAGGGTTTGAGCCGCTGGAAGAACTGGGGGCTGAAATAATGGAATTTCATACAATCGAAATTGTCCCTCCTGATGACTGGACAGATCTTGACAAGGCCATAGAAAAGATTGACTCATACGACTGGCTGGTGCTTACGAGTGTAAACGGGGTCAAGTTCTTCTTTCAGAGATTGATGGACCGCAACAGGGACATTCGCGACCTGAAGGGGATAAAGATATGCGCGGTTGGAGTAAAGACCGCTGCAACAATCAGAAAATACGGCATAAAAGTAGATCTTGTGCCTGAGAAATATAATGCAGAAGGATTGATCGAGGCCTTTGTTCAGGAACACGGGGCACGGGACACGGGACACGGCCTGGAGGGCGTCAGGATACTTCTTCCACGGGCAGAGGCGGCAAGGGAGACATTTCCTCATAAGGCCGGAGAACTGGGCGGGGAGATAGACGTGTTCACTGCATACAGGACGGTAAAGCCCGAAATTCATGGTAAAAGGCTCAAGAGATTTTTAAAGCAGGGAAAGATCTCGATCGCAACGTTTACGAGTGCGGCAACATTTAATAATTACATGGAAATAATGGGAGAAGATGCCCTTGACCTGCTGAAAGATGTTTTAATAGCAGTTATCGGCCCTGTCACGGCAAAGGCGGTGGAAAAGGCCGGTCTGACCGTCCATATCATGCCCCGTAAAGCCACAGTGGACGCTATGGTCACTGAAATAATAGAGAGGGCGGCAAAAAAGCAGAACAACTAAATGCTATAATTTCGTATGACACCAAAATCCAGCATTGACAGAGAATCAATCCTTCATTTTCTCAGGACAAAGTCCTCGAAACCTCTGAGTGTCCGTGAGATCTCCAGATCACTCAATATCTACAAAACCGAGCTCCGGACACTGAAAAGGATACTGAGGTCGCTCACCTCAGCCGGTGATATTTTCAGGACAAAGTCAGGCTGCTACGGTCCGGCTGAAAAGATGAATCTTGTTACAGGATCTTTTGAGGCCCACAGGGACGGGTACGGATTTGTTATTCCGGACAAAACAGGTGTCAAAGACGTCTTTGTCCCGCCCGGAAGGACCATGGGCGCAATGTCCGGGGACCGGGTGGTGGCGCGTATTGAACGCCCGGCAAAGATGGAAGGCAGCATCATAAAAATACTCGAGCGCGGACAGAAAAAGATAATTGGAGAACTCTGCCGTGAGAAAAATATTTTCTATGTCAGGCCAAAAGGCAAAAGTGTCCCCTTCTATATCATTGTTTCACCAAAAAACAGGGGCAAGGCAAAAACAGGCAATACTGTCGCCGTTGAGATCACGGCCTTCCCTACCGCCTCAAGCCCTCCGGAAGGCAGGGTGCTTAAGGTCCTCCCTGATGTCACGGAGCCGCGTTTTGAGACTGAACTGATTATTGAGGAATATTCCCTGCCGCGACGTTTTCCAAAACCGGTCTTATCGGAAGCGCACACATTGCCTGCATTCAGAAAGTCTGCCGGGAAACGTGTTGACTGCAGAGACCTGCTGACCGTGACCATTGACGGTGAGACCGCAAAGGATTTTGATGATGCAATTTCAATCGCAAGGACGGACAGCGGATATGTACTCTATGTGCACATCGCGGACGTCAGCCACTATGTACCGTGGGATTCAAAACTCGACCTTGAAGCAAGGCGCAGGGGCACAAGCGTATACTTTCCGGGCAGCGTCATCCCAATGCTTCCGGAAAGGCTCTCTAACAATCTCTGCAGCCTCGTCCCACGCATGGACAGACCGGCTTTCACTGTAGAGATGCACTTTGACAGGACAGGGGCATTAGTTGAAAAATCATTCTATCCGAGCATTATCAACAGCAACGAGAGGATGACCTATACGTCAGTGAAAAAGATACTCGCGGATCAGGACCGGAAAGAGAGGGCCGGATACGAATATCTTCTCTCCAGTTTTGAATTAATGGAGGAGCTGTGCGATATATTGAGAGGGCTTCGGATAAAGCGGGGCAGCCTTGACTTTGACCTGCCTGAGCCTGAGGTAATTCTCGACCTGCAGGGACGCCCTGAGTCAATAGTAAAGGCCGAGCGGAACCTCGCCCACATGATTATCGAGGAATTCATGATATCCGCAAATGAGGCGGTCGGCTCGCACCTCGAGGAGATCGGGGTGCCGTCGCTCTACAGGGTGCATGAAAAACCGGACACTGCCAAACTCGAAGAACTCAGACCGATCTTCAGCGCCTTTGGCCTGAAAATAGGAAAGGCCGGGACAAAGACATTTCATTCGGTCCTGAAGCAGGCCAGGGGGACTGTTGAAGAGTCAATGTTAAACATACTCCTCTTACGTTCCCTTAAACAGGCAAAATACTCAACGGAAAATATAGGGCACTTCGGACTCGCGTCAAAGTGCTATGCGCACTTCACTTCCCCGATTCGTAGATATCCCGATCTTGTCGTGCACCGGATACTGAAGGATTCCCTGGGCAAAAATGCCCTCCCGGCAAAAATGGGCCGGTACCTTGAGGAGATACTCCCGGAAATCACGGCCCATTCTTCAAAGACCGAGCGTACCGCATCAGAGGCAGAGAGGGAAATAGTGACTGCCTTGAGGGTATGGTTTATGAAAGATAAAGTGGGGGATGAATATACGGGGATTGTCACAAACATCAATTCGCACGGGTTAAAGATTCGGCTGAACGATTTTTTTATCGACGGCTTCCTTCACGTCTCTTCCCTTGCTGATGACTACTACCGGTTCGATGAGAAGAATTACCGCCTCATAGGCAGGAGAAGAAAAAGGGCGTTCTCGGTAGGCACGGAAGTAAAAGTCAGGGTAGAGCGTGTTGACGTTGAAGAGAGAGAGATAATGCTCGGGCTGGTTTAAGACTGTTCAGGATTAATCGTTACCTGTCTGTAGCGTCAAAGTTGACCCGGCAGTCTCCGTCAGTGTCGGCAGACTGGGCCTGGGCATATGTAAGTGTTGCAGCCACGCCTCCCCCGCAGCTTTCATTGTCCGTATCATACCGCTGGATTGTCTCACCGCTGTTAAGCTGCCTGGAGCCGCCATTGGTGATTTCAGATCCATCGTTCTCATCCCTGCAGTCTCCGTCTATTGAAAAGTCATATTTGTCTCCGGCATTATTCCAGACACGGTACCCGCTGCAGTTTGATGAAGATGATGAGGATGCCGGGTTTATCGTCATTACAAGCGTCTTCTGCGCAATATTGTCATCATCGCCGGAAGGATCATTGTCGTCCCTCACAAAAAAGGTGAAACTGAAGCTGCCGCTTGTGGTCGGCGTTC
>JAJRVB010000024.1 GCA_024277515.1 Nitrospirota bacterium
ATGGACGCGGTCAATGTAACCGAGGGGGCGCCGGATGATGCAATCTATGTCGTAAACACATCCAGAGACCCGAAAGAGGTGAGAGAAAAGCTAAAGGCAAAAGACTCCCAGAAAGTATTTGCTGTAGATGCTACAAAGATTGCCATAGACAGTTTTGGAAGACCTCTCCCGAATTCGTCAATGCTGGGGGCCTTATGCAAGGCAACAGCAGTTGTGGAAATGGATGTACTTCTGGAAAATGTCAAAAAGAGCTTTGGCAAAAAGTTTGCGCAGAAAATCATTGACGGCAACCTCGATGCCACAAGACGCGGATATGAGGAGGTAAAGGAAGGATGAGCAAGAAATTTTGGGAAGAACTCCCCCAGGGGTCCGTCGTTCTTGAGGCAGGAAGTTCAGCCGAATTCAAGACAGGCGGATGGAGGTCGATGAGGCCGAAATGGATAGAAGAAAACTGCATTCAGTGCCTGTTCTGCTGGATGTACTGCCCGGACATGTCTGTCAAGGTCAATGCAGAAGGCAAAAGGGAAGAGTTTGATTTTGATTTTTGCAAGGGCTGCGGAATCTGTGCCCTCGAGTGCCCCGGGAAAAAGGGGAATAAAGCAATCGTAATGGAAGAGGAGGGCAAGTAAATGGGGAAGATAGTAGCAGTTACAGGAAATGAAGCCTGCGCACAGGCCCTGAAGCAGATCAACCCGGATGTATGCGCCGCATACCCGATCACGCCGGCCACTGACCTCATGCAGAGATTTTCAAGCTATGTCAATGACGGCAAAGTGGATACAGAGCTTGTTCTCGTAGAAAGCGAGCATAGCGCCATGAGCGCCTGTATCGGCGCGGCAGCAGCAGGAGGACGGGTCGCAACCGCCACCTCATCGCAGGGGCTGGCGCTTATGTGGGAAATGCTCCATATCGCAGCAGGCACAAGGCTGCCGATCGTAATGCCTTTGGTAAACAGGGCGCTATCTGCGCCGCTTAACATTCATGGCGACCATTCCGATGGTATGGGGGCCAGGGACACAGGCTGGATCCAGATCTATTCAGAGAACGCACAGGAAGCGTACGATAATACCTTTCAGGCATTCAGGATCGCAGAGCACCTCGACATCAGACTCCCTGCCATGGTCTGCATGGACGGATTCATCGTCAGCCACTCTATCGAGAGAGTTGAATATATTGATGATGCTGATGTGAAAAGTTTCGTAGGAAAGTTTCAGGCGGTAAATCCGCTTCTTGATATTGACAATCCAAAGAGTTACGGTCCTCTTATCCTGACGGACCTGTATCATGAGTACAAGAGGGCCCAGCATGAAGTCATGACAAAGGTCCCGAATATTGCCCTTGAGGTTGCAGCTGATTTCGAAAAGATGACCGGCAGAAAGTACGGTCTGTTTGAACCATACAGGCTCGATGATGCAGAAATCGCAATTGTGGTGATGAGCTCCGCAGCGGGCACGACCAAGGACATTATTGACAATTACAGGGACAAAGGCGTAAAAATCGGACTTCTCAAGCCGAGGCTGTTCAGGCCTTTCCCTTATCTGGAAATCGCAAATGCACTGAAAGATGTAAAGGCAATAGCCGTCCTTGACAGGGCTGATTCATTTGGAGGCTATGGGCCTCTGTTTTCCGAGATCACGGGTGCGGTCATGTCCATGGACACCAAGCCCGCCGTCACAAACAAGATCTTCGGACTCGGTGGAAGAGACTACCTGCCTGATCAGGCGGAGAAGGTGATTGATGAGCTGATAAAGGTCGCTGAAACCGGAAAAGTGGAAAATATAAAAGAATACATTGGAGTTAGGGAATAAAAAACAGTAGTCAGTAGAAAGTAGTCAGGGAACAGCTTTTAAAACCTTACTGCCAACTGCTAACTGCTAAATATTTTCAGGAGAGATATAATGACTACCAAACCACTCAAACTGAGAGAACTTGCAAAAGGAGAAGACAGGTTTACGCACGGCCACAGGATGTGCGCGGGCTGCGGCGCACCGATCGTGGTGAAGCAGGTGCTTATGGCAACTGATTATCCCATTATCGCGTCCAATGCAACGGGCTGCCTTGAAGTTTCCTCATGCATTCAGCAATACACCGCATGGAAAATCCCCTGGATGCACAGCGCCTTTGAGAATGCGGCTGCAACCATATCCGGGATCGAGGCCATGTACAGGTCACTCGTCAAGCAGGGTAAGATCGAAGACAAAGAAGTCAAGTTCATCGCCTTCGGCGGAGACGGCGGAACATACGACATCGGGTTCCAGAGCCTTTCAGGGGCGATGGAGCGTGGACATGACATGCTGTACATATGCTACGATAACGGTGCATACATGAACACAGGCATTCAGCGTTCAAGCGCAACCCCGTTTGGGGCGAATACCACGACATGCCCTGCCGGAGATGTGATCCCCGGCAAACTTCAGCATAGAAAAGACCTGACAAGGATCATGGCTGCACATGGGATCCCGTATGTAGCGCAGGCATCCCCGGCAAACTGGAGAGACATGATGAAAAAGGTACAGAAGGCATTTGAAATTAAAGGGCCGAAATTCATGAATGTGATCTCCCCCTGCAACAGGGGCTGGCGTTCAAAGACAAATGACGCGATAGCGCTGAGTAAACTCGCAGTTGAAACCTGCTACTGGCCTCTTTTTGAGATTGAAAACGGAGTTACAAGAGTCACGGTAAAGCCGAAATAAAAGAAACCCCTTGTGGAATTCCTCAAGCCCCAGGGAAGGTTCAAACACATGTTTGCACCCGATCATGAATGGATGCTCAAACAGGCCCAGGAGTATGTGGACAATCAGTGGGAGCGTCTGCTCAAAGAATCGGCGGCAGGGGAAGCAGAAAAAGCAGAATAAAAGTTTACACCAAATCTATAAGCAGAAAAGCCCGGGCCAATGTCCCGGGTTTTTTTATCTGCAAGACACAAGATACCTCCGTCCGGATGCCCGGCTGAAATTATGTTACAATTTATAGGCAGCTGCAAAATCAATAACCGAGAGGGATGTCATGAAATACTACAGGAGTTTAGTGTTTACTTTATTGTTTCTTCTTATTGCCTGCCAGACTGTGCCCATAACGGGCAGGCAGCAGCTCAGTATCATCCCTGCCGATGAAATTCTCTCGATGAGCGCGGTATCTTACAGGGATTTTTTATCAAAGAATAAAGTTATCACAGGCACGGATGATGCAAACATGGTAAAACGGGCAGGAAAAAGAATCCAGGGCGCTGTTGAAAAATATTTCAGGGAAAACAATCTGTCCGACAGACTGCAGGGATACGGATGGGAATTCAATCTTGTGGACAACAAAGCAGTAAATGCCTGGTGCATGCCCGGCGGCAAGGTCGTTGTGTATTCA
>JAJRVB010000249.1 GCA_024277515.1 Nitrospirota bacterium
CCCCTTTTACAAAGGGGGAGACTTGAAAGGAGGACTTTTCATCCCCGTTTACAAAACGGGGTATTCAAGTTCATTCCTTCATAAAATGAAGATAGATAAAACAGAGGCATGGCTGCTGAAAATCCCGCTTAAATATACATATCATCTGTCGTTTGCCGATGTGCCTGTATATAAAACGGTCCTTGTTCGAATTTATGCCGGCGGCAGGACAGGAATTGGCGAATCTACACCCTTGCCGGGATATGATTCCAAAACTCCGGATGACGTCTGGTCGTTTGTCAGCAATGAAATAAAAAAGTTGCCGGGTATGCAGGTAAAAGACGCTGTTCAGATATACGGCGGATTTAAACCATCTGAAGGCTTTGCGTACTGCGCCCTGAATTGTGCTCTGGAAATGCTTGATAGTCCCGGATGGAAGAGGCCATCAACTGCAAAAATACAACTTGTGGGGACCTTAAACGCCCATGATATATCCGGCATAGGAAATGAGATCGAGAACCTCTGCAGCAATGGATATGACACTCTGAAAATAAAAGTGGGCCGGAACGTTTCTGATGACATTAAACGGGTGAGGGAAACAGACCGGCTGCTGCCTGCCGGGACCAGGATGCGTATAGATGCAAACCAGGGATACAGTCAGGATGATGCAATGCGGTTTTTAGATTGCATCCCGCCGGAGAAGGTTGAACTTTTTGAACAGCCGCTGCCGGTGAACTGTTTTGAAGAGACCGCGGAACTGAGATCAGGCACCGACATTCCGATCATGCTCGATGAATCGATAAAATCCATGGATGACATATCACTGGCCGCAGGACTGAACGCCTGTGATTTTATCAAACTTAAGTTGATGAAGTGCGGGGGCATATCCAGGACGATTGAGTATGCCCGATTCGCAGAAAAAAACGGATTCACGGTGGTCCTGGGTAATGGAGTCCAGAGCGACATCGGGAGTTACCTGGAGGCCTTGATACAGGCAGGGCTGCAGCTAACCGCTGCCGGGGAGATGAACGGCTTTAACAAGCAGACTGAATCACTGCTGATCGAGAATCTTGAGCAGAGGAATTCGGAGTTAGTAATCAGGGATGGATTCAGTCCTGCAATTTCAATCCCCGCGCTGAACAAATATTTAAAAGAAACCGTTTCATTTTCATGAGCATTAAGAGAGTATATATGACAATATTTGGAGATTTGATTAAAAGATAATGGTCGTAATGACATCAGAAGGGAATATGATAAATCTGAAAAAAAAGAAGAAATCCGGGGAGAATCATATCACGCCTGATTCTTCACAGGACCTGCAAAGTATTCTGGGAGCGGCTGTTCCGCTGCATCGCTCAGGAAACATTTCAGCAGCAGATGCCCTGTACAGCAGGATCCTGTCAGTTGATCCGGATCATGCCGATGCCCTCCATCTGTCCGGACTGATCGCTTTTCAGAGAGGGGACAATCGTCTTGCTGTTGAGTATATCGGGAAGGCAATATCAAGGAATCCATCCGCACCCCTTTATCACAGCAATATGGGAAGCGCTCTCCTGAATCTTGATGAGTATGAAAAAGCGGTTGACTGTTTTGAAGAAGCTATCTCTCTGGACCCTGATTATGCGGATGCCTGGGGCAATCTTGGCAATGCTTTCAGAGGACTCGGCAGACTCAATGATGCAGTGGATCACTACCGGAAAGCGATATCATTAAATCCTGCCAATGCAGTGTTTCATAATAATCTTGCAAATATTTACAAGGCAGAGGGTGACTTTGGCAAGGCAGCTGATTATTATCATAAGGCTGTTTCTCTGAACACGGATTTTGCGGAAGCATATCTTAATCTTGGCAGCACACTATATTAATCAGGCGAATTTGATAAGGCAGTCAAATATTACCGTAAGGCTATAGAGAAAAGGCCGGATTTTGCGGAAGCATATAATGGTCTTGGAAATATCCTGAAAAAACAGGACAGATATGAAGAAGCTGTTACTCATTACAAAAAGGCATTGACACTGAATCCGGATTTTGCCGAGGCATTCAACAACCTGGGGGATGCGTATAAGGAACAGGGAAGGCTTGAGGAAGCTGTGGAGCAATGCAACAGGGCACTGATCCTGAAGCCTGATTCTGAAGAGCTGCATCTGAATCTCGGGAATGTACTGCTTGCGCAGGGTGATGTCAAGGGTGCTTTATCTGCATATCAGAGAGCAATAACACTGAATTCCGACTATGCTGACGCCCATTATAACAAGTCTCTTGTACTGCTGTTGACCGGAGAATTTGAGGAGGGATGGCAAGAATATGAGTGGCGCTTCAAGAGCCCGGAAATTGCTGTTGATATAGGATCGAAAGATCTGGATATACCCCTGTGGGATGGATCCGACCTCGGAGATAAAACAGTACTGATCCTGTCTGAGCAGGGCATAGGGGACGCCATCCAGTTTGCGCGTTATATCCCAATGGTGAAAGAACGATGTGCCAGGGTTGTTTTTGAATGCCCGGAAGGGCTTGAGAGATTGTTTGAAGGTTTCGGGGATATAGACTGCCTGACACCAAAACCGTATAAAAAGGAGGGCGGGCACTTTCCCGATGCACGCATATATTTATTAAGCCTGCCGCGTATAAGCATAGAAGCCGGATCATCACCTGCCGGCGTGCCGTATCTGAAGGCCTCTGATGATAATGTCAATAGATGGAAGCTGATAATCAGTGGACATCGGATGAAAATCGGCATAGTCTGGGCCGGAAACCCGGCTCACGGCAATGACCGCAACAGATCGTGCAGGTTATCCGACTTTGCACGGCTCTCGAGACTCAGCGGGATTGACTGGTACAGTCTTCAGAAGGACCACGGCAAAGAGCAGATAAGAGATATGCCGGATGGAATGAATATCATTGACCTGGGAGGGGAACTGGCGGATTTTCACGATACAGCAGGGGTCATTACAAATCTTGATCTTGTTATATCCGTTGATACGGCTGTTGTACATCTTGCGGGCGCCCTGGGCAAGCCGGTATGGACCCTCCTGCCGTTCGTCCCTGACTGGAGGTGGATGCTGGATCAGGAAGATACCCCGTGGTATCCCACGATGACATTGTTCCGGCAAACTGAAAAAGGTGACTGGCAGAGTGTATTTGATCAGGTAGCCGACAGACTCGAAACCTGTTTGAAACATTTCAGAGATGAATAATTATCAAGCTGGATAAACAACCATAAAGGAGTGGAGAATGGCAATAACAAATCCGGATAAAATAAGCAGCAGCAAGATTCCTGTGACCGGGATTTATCAAAAAAACATGGATATACTCGGCAGGCATCATGCAGGTCTGAAGGAAATCATTGAATCCGCTGTTATCGACAATGGGAGGATAGAGGTGCTGCATGCAGACAACGGGGCGCCCAGGGTTATTTATAAAAAAGAAGATGGGGAAGAGATATATATTCATAATTCAGAGGACCCTGCTGACTGTGCAAATCAGGCTGCCGACCTGTTTGGTAAAATGGGGAAAGAGGGAATTGCGGTGCTGTTCGGATTTGGTCTTGGATACTTTGCTGAGGAGATATTGCGGAGATTTGAAACAGGGCATATCATGATGATATATGAAGCTACTCCCGGACTTTTCAAGGCGGCCCTTCAGACGAGAGACCTTTCCGGGCTGCTCGAATCCGACAAGGTTAAGATTGTCCTGGGATCCGATGCGGACAGCTTTGCCGATATTCATAGCTATCATCATCTTATTGCCAATGGAAATTTCTGGATAGTAAAGCATCATCCCTCACTGAAAATCAATGAAGCTGCGTACAACAGACTGCATCACAGACTTGAAGAAGAAAAGAGGCTGAGTGATTCCGGTGTCGGAACGATAGTCAGCATAGGCAAAGAGTTTGTTAATGCCCTGATGTCAAATATCCCGCAAATAATAAGAAAACCGGGTGTCAGTAAGCTGAAGGATATTTTCAAGGGGAGACCGGCCATAATTGTTTCTGCGGGTCCATCCCTTGAGAAGAATTTTGGTCTGCTCAGGAGGGCCAAAGGAAGAGCGGTAATTATCGCTGTAGATGTGGTACTGCCGACTCTGCTGCCTGCCGGTATTGTGCCGGACATTCTTGTAGCGATAGATCCGATGCCTTCCAATATAGTTGTGTTCAGGGATATCCCGGTGCTCAGGAATGTCCCTTTTGTCTGTATTGCTCAATACACACCTGAA
>JAJRVB010000250.1 GCA_024277515.1 Nitrospirota bacterium
ATTCCATATATATTTCATAGCCGACTCAAGCTTGACCGGCTCGAAATTTTCGATACGTTCATCAATGGCCTGAACATAATTTCGAAATAATGTCCTGTAATGGGTTGGGACCGATAATAATCTGAAGTTGTCTCCGAGTTCAGACGGTGATGCATAATTCTCAATCATTGCATGAATGAATTCAGGATCTGATGATGCAATCGGCGCATCCGGATCAAAAAACAGAATCCAGAACTGGTCTTCAATGACATTAAGCGCCACCTGGCCCCTGCATACGGGCCCCTTGATAAAGCCCTCTACAAAAAATCGCGCCTCATCCAGCAGGAACTGATAACGTGATTTTAAAGGCAACTCTGCGAATGTTTTAATCGGGTTGGATGATGATACAGGATCATAAGACGGCAGACCGCTTACTTCATATGACGGCTCGATAAATAACTGCCTGAACCGTGCCAGACGTTTTTTCGACAATTCATAAACCATATGGTCTTTCGCAACGATACTGGCCTGATGACGCACTATCCGGTAGTAAACAGGGCCATTCGGATCACCATAAGGACGACGTGTTGGGATAACATCAACGACAGCGCCGGGCGGAGTGGATGATCGGACCAGGCGGTAAAATTCACGATTGTCCGTCTGTTCGAAATGCAGATGCGCCTGAAACAGGTGCTCATAAATATAACGTGCTGTCAGTTTTTCCTTATTGCCCGGACCGTTTAAAAATGATTCCCACTGTTTGATTTGTCCTGATGCTTTAATCGAAGCTTCTTCATCCGCCGGCATGGGAGCGCCCTGGGCTATCCACCGGACCATTGCATTATATTCAGCGCGTTTCAGGTTAGGCATCGCAAACGGCATGCCGCTCTCAGGGTTCTTTGCTGCAAATTCATCAAATTCATTTAGTGTAGGACAGCTCTGTTTACGGCCCAGGCTGAGATCGATGTTTTTATTCAGCAAACCGGTCCTCGGCTGCGGATGGAGTTCCTTGTGACGAAGCATGAGATATAACACTGAATTTTCAAGATTCCGCACCGGATCATTACCGGCTGCATCATCGTCTTCATTCAGCACTGATGTAAATTTTTTCCGGCGCCACTGGCTTGTAGTCATCGCGTCAATGAACAGACGCGTCGGCTCATCTGCTGTGATCCGCTCACCATTATAAACTTTTTTCTTGTTCGCGCCGCGGCGTATGCCCGCGGGAGATGACAGCTTGAGTTGACAGGGAGCATCATAACAGCCATGACAGACAACGCACCGCTTCTCGAGTATCGGTTTTATACTGTCGTTATAAGATATATTCTCATCTGGCAATGAATATATAAGATCATACTCAACGCTTACCCGATCAATTGAAACCGTCTTTTTGGGAGTGGCGCAGGCAGATATTAAAAATAGAAAAACAACTAATATAAATATCTTTGACCGGTTGCGAGCCTTATTCTGATTCATGAGTGTTGTCCTTTCCCTGAATTTGCTGTTTAATAATCCGCTTGCCGTAGAATAATGCATCCCCGGGAAATCCGCAATCTCTTTTTTGGATCTGTCCGTGCTTTTATTCCTCGATGCTCCGCTTCGGGGTTGTTCATTTCTCAGTCTGATTTTTTCAGGTTTACCGGTTACACCTTAAGCAGACTTGCCCCATAACTCCCCAGGAACGCCCCGAGCGTGTCGGCAAGCGCGTCACCCACCGTTGCATCCCTGCCAGGGACAAACGACTGGTGCAATGCATCGGTAACCCCGTATAAACTGGCAAGGATAAAGGCCGCTACAAAGACATATTTCTTCATACCGCTTCGCGCCATGGAGAGGTGGAGCAGAAACGCAAGGACAAGATAGACACCCATATGGACCACTTTATCAAAATTCCCTGGGAGCCTCGGGAGATCAAAACTGTGGCGGGAGGAAAGGAAAAAAATCAGGCCCATGTAACTTACGGTCATAAGCCAGAAGACAGCCGCTCCAGTGATATTGATTCTTTCTTCTTTATACATATGTAATTTATGTCAGGACAGTTTCACCGAATGAATATATGGAATTCATGCGGTTCAGGGTGTATATATTTTACCTTAACCAAAGATTTTCAGCCACAAAAGGACCCTGTGCAGGACCCCCCCGACAAGGATGGAAAAGGGGAATATAAATAGCGCGGTCAACGCGGCTGTTTTCACGCCTTTTTCCTTTACAATCATGAATAAATTCGCGATGCACGGTATGAAAAGGGTGATGGTCACAAGGCTCACAACCACCTGCTCCGTATTCAGGAGACCCTGCTGCTGCAGGGTGAAAAGACCTGCTGCACCGTAATCACGTCTGAGGAATCCCATGATGAAAGATGCCGTTGCCTCTGCAGGCAGTCCAAGTATGTTTACAATCACCGGGGCCGCGATTTTCTCGGCAAGGGACAAAACCTTCAGCTTGTCTGCCGCAAACAGTATCAGCGTGCCGATGATAAAGAGGGGAACCGCCTCTTTTAAATACCATTCAATTCTCCATAATGTCTTGATCAGGACATTTGATAGCTGCGGGAGCCTGAGCGGGGGCAGCTCAAGGAGGAAATCAGCGCTCTGACCCGGCAGCAGCCGCGCCGCAATAAACCCGACAAAGATCATGACGGCTGCAAGGGTCCCGCCCCATATTAGCACCGCTGTGACGGGCAGCCTGCCAAACATTCCGAGGATAACACCAAGCTGGGCTGAACAAGGAACACCCAGGGCAAGAAGGAGAATCACAATCATCCTTTCTTTAGGCGTATCAAGTATCCTCGTTGTGAGCGTTGCCATCGTGTCACAGCCGAGCCCGAGGACCATGGGAAGCACGGCCTTGCCGTTTAGTCCCATCACCCTGAAGGCCTTGTTCAGCATGACCGCCAGACGCGGCAAATAGCCGGAATCCTCCATTATTGAAAAGGCAATAAAGAACGTTGCCGTGATAGGCAGAATAATGGCAATCGCATACGTAAGAGCCATTGTGATGATCCCGTACGGTCCTGTCAGCAGTTCCTGAAGAAATTGAACAGGGACCAATGCAGCAACTATCTTTTCCGCCCAGGGGTTCAGATACTCCCCAAATACAACATCTTCAAAAAGGTCCACGAGTGTTCCTGCGCCAAAACCGCCCACAAATTCATACATGAGATACAACACAACAAAGAGAAACGGGAACCCCCATAAAGGGTGGGTTGTGACCTTATCAAAGAAGACGGACAATCGTCTCCTCCCGGGGGAGGTCTTTATGATAATGGCCCCCGCTATGTCCTCCACCGCCTTAAGCCGCTGCTGACTGATTACATAACTGAGCGGCTGGTGAAATTGTGTTGCAGCCTCATCTCTGAGGGTCTCAATGGCCTTGATCTCTTCTTTAGCAAGATTGTCCAGGAGCCAGCCCTTTAATGTATTGTCTCCTGAAAGCACCATGAGTGCGGTCGACCTCTGCGATATGTGAGACTCCGGCATGAGAGGTTCAATCTTCGAGATATATTTCTCAATTATTGCATCATAC